>JAFNYG010000003.1 GCA_017383325.1 Alphaproteobacteria bacterium
AACTCTCTTAACATTCACACATGATTCTACGAAAAATTCCGTTTTTTTTCAACACAAAACACATCATCTGTCGCATTTTATTATCCCACATCTGGTTATTCGTCTTTGAACAACCTGGCTGGATCAACAGCTTTGTTTCCGCGTCGCACCTCCAGATACATTTCTGGCTTATCCGGGTTCATGCGCCCAATTGGTTCACCGGCCAGAACCTCTTGTTCCAATGCGACATCAATACTGCCCAGATTTGTCATAACCGTATTATATCCATTTTTATGCGACATAATTATCACCTTGCCAAATCCACGGAAATTATCTGCGAACTTTACGACACCATCCGCAGGCGCCATAACCAGCGCATCACCACGCGTACGCACGCGCCATCCGTCCGAATTCAACCCCAGCGCTGTTTTTTCACCAAATCTGACCACAACGCGTCCACGAACCGGCAAATTCAGCTTGCGACGTGAAAAACGTGCATCCCCCGACATTTCAGAACTCCCCACACCTGCTGACAACTCAGAAATACTTTTTGCGCGCGCGGACAGTTCGCGCAATTTTTTCTGCAGTGCCGAATGCTGATTTTTCAGTTTTTCATTTTGCGCACTGCGCGTTTTCAGCAATTTATCCAATTCTTTTTTTTCTTTTTCATACTTCTTGGCTGTCCTGTCTAATTTTTCTTTTTCAGTTGCGCGCATATCGCGAATTTTTTCTAGTTCGCGCACTTGTTCTGCGGCCCGTTCGATTTCCGCATCCAGTTGTTGCGCCGTACCAGACAACACCGCCGACATCAGGACATATTTGCGCATATCATCTGTTTCGAAACTGGGGTGTGCTGCAACAAACAGTATACTGGCAGTGGCATCTGCGACACGTCCCCTGTTTGCGTCCATTTCGGCTGTAATTTTCGTACGCTGCGCATCCAGTTCTGCAATTTTTTTTGCCATACCTGCCCGTTGTTCTTCCAGCGTACTGACCTTGTCCGCGGCACGCACCAAATCTTTTTTTGTCTTTGACACTTCTTTATCTGATGTTTTGACCTGCTGTTCCAGTTTTTTATTTTGCTGTTCTGTCTGCCTTATCTGGGCATTTATCTTAGACAGCTCGCTGGCCCCCAGGCATGGCGCTGTAAAAATCATCAACAAAGAATATACGGCAAAAAATTTCTTCATTATTTTGTTATCACTTTCAAGAAAACCTTTTTACCTTTCTGCACCATAAATTCTGGGGCAACTGTCACAATGGCGCGCGGATCGGTAATTTTATCACCATCGATTTGAATACCGCCCTGTTCAACCATACGCCGTGCCTCGGACTTTGATGGGAACAGCTTTGTCGCGCACAGGAAATCCAAGATTCCCATATCCCCCGCCATATCAATTTCCACACTTGGTATATTTGCAGAATTTGCCCCACCACTGAACAAAGCATTTGCTGTTTCTTCGGCGGCAACGGCGGCATCATGTCCATGTGCAATTTCGGTCGCTGCAAACGCCAAAACCTTCTTGGCCATATTTAATTCCGCCCCCTGCAATGCGGACAAACGCGCAATTTCATCCAGCGGGATTTCCGTAAATATTTTCAAGAACTTTTCCACCAAATCATCTGATATATTGCGGAAATATTGATAGTATTCATATGGCGACGTCTTGTCTTCGTTCACCCAAACCGCATTTCCCGCAGATTTCCCAATTTTGTTTCCGGCCGCATCCGTAATCAGGGATGTAGATAACACAAACGCTTCTTTCCCCAGCTTTTTACGTATCAGTTCAATCCCCATAATTGCGTTACCCCACTGGTCTGCGCCACAGGTCTGCAAAATGCAATTATGTTCCTTGTACAGCGTCAGAAAATCCACCGCCTGGAATGTCATATAATTAAACTCTAAGAATGTCATACCATTATCCAATCTGCGCTTTACAGAATCCATAGACAACATTCGTGGCACTGTAAAATCCATACCAAAATCACGCAAGAAATCCAAATGCCCATAATTTTTCATCCAATCATAGTTATCAACCATCAGTGCATCCGACGCACCATCGCCAAACTTGAAAAATTTTGAAAAAGATTTTTTCAGCCCCGCAACATTTTTTGCCAGAATTTCTTCTGTCATCATCGGGCGCCCTGAATCACGACCCGACGGGTCACCAATACGTCCCGTCGCACCACCGACCAGTGTAATTGGCTTGTGCCCATATTTCTGCAACCATCGCATCATCATCACCGGCACCAAATGCCCCACATGCAACGAATCGGCTGTCGGATCCGAACCCAAATACGCCGTAATTTTACCCGCATTCAATGCATCATTTAAACCGTCCAAATTTGATGTCTGATTAATAAATCCACGTTCCTGTAATTCAACCAATAATTCGTTTTGCATATGTCTTCCTTAATTTCGATTAAGATAAATACTAGCACGCATTTACGCCCCATGCAAGGGTTTGCCAAAAAAGTATTTTATTTCACCTAAAAATCCTGCTAATGTGCAAACTATGACAAAACAGATACCGGACTTTTCATTGGAAATTGCGTGCGGCGCAAATCTTGTTGCCGGCCTGGACGAGGCTGGCCGTGGTCCCCTGTGTGGCCCCGTTGTGGCGGCGGCGGTAATATTTCCGCGCTACGACATTGAAATCCCCGTAATAATACGTGATTCCAAACAGATGACCGCCCCCCAACGTGCCGCCGCATACGATTGGATTACCCAAAACACTATCTGGTCGGTCGCCCAATGCAGTCCATCTGAAATTGATGAACTAAATATCCTGTGGGCATCTATGACGGCAATGAAACGTGCGGTTGATAAATTAAACAAACAACCAGACCACTGCCTGGTCGACGGGAACAGATTGCCGCGCGATTTAACTGGCACCTCTGTTGTACGTGGCGACGCAAAATCATTATCGATTGCCGCCGCATCCATTATTGCCAAAGAAACCCGTGATAAAATTATGCATGACCTATCCCGTCAATTTCCACAATACGGCTGGGATAAAAATGCGGGATATCCGACAAAATCACATTTGCAGGCAATCGACCAATATGGTATAAATGAACACTATCGAAAAAGCTTCAGACCGATTAAGGAAAGGATAAAACATGAAACTGCGCACGATTGAAAATCTTGATTTACGTGGCAAATACGTATTATTGCGTGACGATTTTAACGTACAGATTGTTGACGGCGAAATCACAGAACCATTCAGAATTAACGAAAGCATGCCAACCATAAACGCCCTGCGCGCGGCCGGTGCCCGAATTGCGATTGTCGCACACCGTGGTCGTCCACAGGGAACCCACAACATGGAATACACGCTGCAACCAATTGCGGATTATATGGGCATTAAATTGATTTCCGATTGCCTGGACAAATCGTTTTTATCAGACATGCACGATGGCGACATTGTATTACTAGAAAACGTCCGATTTTATGCAGGCGAAGAAAAAAATGACCCTGCATTTTCTGCAGATTTGGCGCGCGGTTTTGATATATTTGTAAACGACGCATTTGCTGTATCACACCGTGCCCACGCCAGCACTGTTGGCGTTGCCGAAATTTTGCCGTCATATGCCGGCAAACTGTTGGCATCTGAAATCGAACATTTAACAGCGGTCATGGAAAACCCGGCACGTCCCCTGGTATCAATTGTCGCCGGCAGCAAGGTTTCCACAAAAATCGGCGTGTTAAAGGCCCTGGCCAAACTGTCCGACACATTAATCATTGGTGGTGCATTGGGCACAACATTTAACTATGCAACCGGCGCACGTGTTGGCAATTCGTTATTCGAACCCGACCAGCGTGATACCGCCCTGGAAATACTGTCATTTGCCCAGTCGAACAATTGCACGGTATTATTGCCCCTGGACAAGGGTGTTGCCAAAACATTTGCCCGCGACGCGTCGCGCACCAACCGCGACATTGACGAAATTGCGGACGACGATGTAATTATTGATGCCGGCATAAAAACCACCGAACGTGACGTTGCGGCGATTCGTTCTGCGCGCACTGTGATTTGGAATGGCACCGTTGGCATGGCCGAATGGTCACCGACATGGTCATACGGTTCATTTGCATTGGCCCGTGCGATTGCCGAACAAACACGCGCCGGCAAATTAACCAGCATTGTTGGCGGTGGCGACACTGTTGCAGCGCTGTCGGCATGCGGCGTCAAAGATGACATCACATACGTATCGACTGGTGGCGGCGCATTCCTGGAATTTATCGAAGGTCGTACCCTGCCGGGCATTGCGATATTATCAGACAAATAAAAATCCCCCGATTGGGGGATTTTTATTTGTCTTACATCATCTGATTATTGGATACCGACGCGGAACTGGTCACCCCATTGTGCGACATTCTGTCCACCAATGGTACATTTAATATCTTCAAAGCCACTTTCGACCTGATTCTTTTTTACGACATTACTGGTAATCAGACCACCTGCGGTTCCCAAAACAACGGCCGCGATCGAATCGGATGCCAAACGCGCAGTATTAAAATTGCCTTCTTCGTCCTTCCAAACACTGACATCCCCGCGGAATTTATCATGAATACCCTTTAACACAGCATACGCAGTATCTATCTTTTTCTTTGCTGTATCCTGGATACGTTGTGCAGCGGCCTCGGCGGTTTCTACACATTCACCATCTTGATACACATATCCACTTTGCGTACATTCACACGTTTGTTGTGTTGTGATACGCGCCTTGCCCTGTGCGATTAAAACCTTGCAATCTGCATACCAGGCTTTTTCCTGGCATTTACCTGCAGTGACATTAAATTCGTGTGTCATCGGTGTCATAGAATTTTTATCACAAACACACTGTCCCTGCGCTTCATTCCATGTTGCATTTGGTTCCTGGTCGCATAATTCACGCAGTTTTGTAGCATCTGTTTTTTTACATCCCTGTTTTTTATCTGCATTCCATTCATACCCATCCAAGCAAGTACACACACCACCAGATTGTTTCAACCCCTTGTTGGCACTGCATTCACACTTTCCACCCGACCAGGTTCCACCCGATTTTTCACAATCACTTCTCCGTTGATTTGCCCCCCCTGAACCACTTCCAGAACCTCCAGATGTATTTGATTGTTTCCTTTGATTTGTCCCACTTGAACCACTTCCAGAACCCCCAGATGTATTTGATTGTTTCCTTATACATTTTTTGCGCTTACTGTTCGGCACATACGAATCTGCACAAGAATTATCATTCAGTTTCACATTCCAACCTGCTAATTCACAAATAAAAGTACACTGTGCGTCTTCTTTCAGATGTCCATAGCTTTCCAATGGACTAATCACATCAAGTATCTTACAACCACCTGTCCCCCTTGCCCCAAGTTCCGCAAGACTGTGATCTTCATATCTACAGTTGCGGTTCGCTTTACTGTTCTTAGTCTCAGCCCCACAGGCCCCAGCAGAAATAACCGCCAACAAAACCGCAAAAAAACACGTATTTTTCATAAAAAATCCGCCCAATTTATTTCCAGTAATGAAATCAGGATTATCAAATCCGGACCCCACAATATTTCCTGTTAATATCACTCGATATAATAAAATATTTCCCTCATTCGGTCCAGGGATTATTTACATCTGCCGCACAAAAATCCCCCCAATTACATTGGGGGAATAATTTTTATTATTTGTCACAATTCTTTTTATCCATTTCCGGCTTTTTATTACAGCCTGAATCGTGCATATTGGAACAGTTTTTACATTTCCCTTGTTTATGTTCTGTTTTTGACATTTTTCATCCTCTTTTGTTTTGTATTGTTAATTGTGTCCGGACACAAAAATAATACCCCAGCCCACACGCCACAACAATACGTGTCTTTTCCCAAAACGCCCCCTGTCATCCCGCATCCAGCCCCCCCGGCCTGCAGCCATTCCCCCACAGAGGGGGGCGTTGCCCCACAGGGCAAATCACCATGAATACAAATCCCTAAAAAAAGTATTTGTAATTTTCATTTACCTGAATTAATATCTGCATACGTTTCGGGGTGTAGCTCAGCCTGGTAGAGTACTTGCATGGGGTGCAAGGGGTCGCAGGTTCGATTCCTGTCACCCCGACCATAAAAATTAAAACGGATTTTATATCCGTTTTTATTTTTATCAGTGGGTTCAACAGATCGATACATCGCATTGTTTCAAACAATGCAAACATTTATTCTGTGGCCTGGACACCACAATTTTGCCGAATCAAATCTGCGACATGGATACTTTGCGCCCAATCGCGCGCGCTGGGAACCGCACATGGATCACAATCACGTCGTATTTGGCCAACCCGACACGTGAATGCGACATCTTGGCATATACCATACGTTCGTGTTGTTATCGTCTGGTTCAAATAATTTGTTGCGATATCCCAATATTTTTGCGGAACCATTTTCGGGTCATACGCCCACATTTGCGCGACCAACTGACGCGTTCGCTGGACACACGGATCAGAATCTGTGACGTGCACAATATTTGCCGACACATTATTTGTTGGATCTGGTTTTTTGTTTTTTATCATTACCCATGCAACCGCAGCAACACACAACCCCACCACCAAGAACAATAATATATAATGCGCGATACTGAACGCACTGGTATTTGTGTTAAATTTTTTCACCATATTTTGCATCCTTGTTTACATGTATTCTAGCATATATTACGGAATAAAATATGGTTTTATATTCCCAGAACTTATTGCAAAAGGACAATTTTTAGGCTAAAATATTACACGATATAAAACGCAAGGGGGACAGAAATGTTTGTAACAGAAAAATTAAAAACATTCTCTTGGGTGAATGTTGGCAACCCCGACCACGAAGATTTTGAAAAACTGCAAACCGCGTACAAAATTGACGAAGACACAATTTCCGACATCTTGGACCCAGACGAACAACCCCGCCTGGAAATCGAAGATGATTACAAGGTTATAATTGTTCGTTTTCCTATTATCAACCGCGAAAATGACACACTGTGGCACACAGAACCACTGTCTATAATTTTGTCATCGAATCGCGTCATCACCGTATGTCGCAAGCGTTGTGATTTACTGGACAAAATCAAAAAATCTGAAAAGACTTCACGCGAAGAATTCATTTTAAACATCATATACTACATTGCCGAATCGTATCTGCGCATGTTAAAAGAATTGAACAAGCGTGTTTTGGCATCAAAACGCGTATTACAAGAACGTATCCGCAAAAAAGAATTAATGGATTTGTTAGAGGTTGAAAACAGTTACACCCTGTACATGGCGGGCATACGTGGCAATGTTGCGGTGCTGGACAAATTAGAAAAGGTTCGCGGCTTTGTCAAAACAGACGACGCCCAAGAACTGGCCGAAGACGCCCGGATAGAGCTGGCCCAGGCAACCGAAGTCGTTACATCATACAGTAAAATGCTAAAATCAATCAAAGAAACATTTGAAAGCATTATTAACATGGATTCCAACACGAACATTAATCGTTTAACAATG
>JAFNYG010000025.1 GCA_017383325.1 Alphaproteobacteria bacterium
ATATTCAAACAATAATTAGGATTAATTTTGTGTCTTTGAATATAGATTCGACAGGACAAATTAGAGAATATTCTGTGCAGATTAACGAACACCAAACAATGGTGTTTGTGGCGTATTCTTACGCAGGCGGAACAGAATATGAAATTAGTCTGGACGATATGGTTTTATTGAATATTCAAATTTCTGATAAAAACAGATTTCATACACCGCGCGAAGAACTGGTGATAAAAATATTCAACCTGTGCTCATCGCGTGTTGTATCACAAGAAATAGAAAAAATGTTTGGGGATATGAATCAAAAAACATATTCCTAGGCCGCGCGAACAACGCGACAAAATGTCACACCATATACCGCAGTGGCACCCGCACGAATCAGCACACGACGTAACTCAGAAAAAGTCGCACCAGTCGTCATAACATCATCAACCAATAAAATTTTACGGCCGCGAATCCGGTCGGGTTTCACAACAGAAAATACACCACGTATATTTGCCGCGCGTTCACGCGCATTCTTGTGCCCCATGTCATCACGGTATTTGCGACGAACAGAATCGTAATCAATCCTGATTCCAGACGCGCGTGAAATCGGACGCGCCAGCAAGGTTGCCTGGTTATAGCCACGATGGAACAATCGACGCGACGCCAATGGAACCGGCATTATAATATCTGCATCCAATTTAATGTCGCGCATTGCCCATATCATCGCACGCGACATAAACTGTGAATATCTGATTTTACCACCGTGCTTAAATGGCAACATCGCAGAACGTGATGCGTCATCATATACACATGCAGAACGCATCCAATCCAATTCACATTCACCCGCCGCACAAACAGGACACAATGGGGCACCGCCTAAATCCAGGTCCGATGGAAACGGATAGCCGCACTTTGTGCATTTGGGACAATCGATCCAATTAATAGACAACCAACATTCTGCGCACAGTTCACCATGTATTGATACCGGCGTATCACACAGTGGACACGCCGGCGGGAATACAAATGCCAATATACGTTGAATAAATTTTACCACGACATACTTTTATATGTTTTTTTACCGATTGTATCGCCAAATATATCGCGTTTTTGCTGGGTCAATGTGTCATACTGATCACTGGAAATAATACGCAAAACAAATCCAGATTCATTACGGTTGGACAGCACAGGCACAATACGCTGTTGCGAAACACCGTTGTCTGTTAAAACCTGTTCAACAATGGCAAGGCGACGCGCCGCCAATTTACGCCCATCCTTGGTCTGGGTCATGTATTCAGGTATCGCCAGTTGAATCGCACGCGTAGGTTTGCTAACAACAATGCCTGCATATTCCGTCAACAAATTATAATTTTCACGCGATAATGCAGAATCTTCGTTTCTGAATTTTATTTTGATTTCCAGTGGACGAATACCTGCCCCTTCGGAAATATCGTGCTGGGCGGTGAAACCTTCGATGGTGGACGACATATCACTGGCCACATCAAATCTGTCATCGATGGCATATGTAGACAGGTGTTTATTTTCTGATAAAAATGTTTTTCTGAACGCCTGGCGCAGTTGAGCTGGTGTCATTTTAGTCATATCATCACGAACAGCAACGATTCGTGGTGATGTATTTTTTTCAACACTGCGCACAATAACATCGTCTGTCATTGGCACAACCATACGACGCAGGGATACGTTTTCTGATTCGTTTTTTTGTTCATTTGACGCAACGCGAACAGGGACGTCTGGCACAGAATCTGCAATCGGTGCTGCAATTACACGATTGGACACATTACGAACACTGTCATCGGCACGGCGCTGCAAATCGTTCAAGCGTGCAATTTGGCTGTCAATTTCTGACAATGGCGAAAGCGCAGGCACAGACCGGGATGAAACCGTAGCAACCGATGTCGCAGAATCAATATTTTCTTCGGGCAGTGGGGCATCCGAACGCATTACAAAAAATTCGTTTGGACGAGGCATACGTAACGAAGAATCGTTGCGCGCCCATAAATCATTACTGGGGCGACGTGGCGCCAGAATGTCATTTGATGCGATTATTTCAGCGCCGGTTTCCACGCCAACCTGGGGCGATGCGATTTTTTTCGCCGTGCGTGCAACAACCGTCTTTTTTCGTGTTGACTGGGGCTGCGTTTTTTCAGCAAACGCAACAGATTTGCCCGATGCAACAGATGTGTCAGTGACACCTTCGCCAAATGCGCTGCGCGCAGAAACACCGCCAGACGCAATATTCACAACAGGCAGACGCGCGGACGCAACCGTCGGCATAACGATAAGTAATGACAACACACTGATTGTTATATGACGCATGATTTTATTTCCTTCCGTTTCAATCATAGAACAAATGACGAATCGCACGCAAGCAGAAAATATTGTTTTAACGCGAATACCTTGCATAAAAATAATAGGCTGTTATAATTCGCTGGGTGTAATGTAAAATATAAGGATATTTTTTATGCTAAAAAAGACAGACGTTGTTTTATTCGATTTTGACGGAACTTTATCTGGACCGGATTCAAATGTCGCGTTTGCAAAGTATTGTTTCAAACGCAGTGTTCGACCATGGCTGTATTTGCCACTGATGGGAATATGCGCAATCACACGATGGGTTAGGCCTGATGGCGTGTGGTGGCGCGAAAACATACGTCGATTCATGACGCCAGATATGGTAAAAAAATTCGCCCCAGGCTTTATTAAACAGCACAAGCGTGAACGATTCGGATGGGCAAAAGAAAAAGTACAGGCAGAACGTGATGCAGGACGCAAGGTGCTGATGATATCTGCCAGTCCGGATTATTTGTTACCTGCCCTGGTTCGTGATATGAAATTCGATGCGGTATTTTGTTCAAAGATGAACAAGCGCAAGCCGTGGAAGTATGATTTTCTGTGCTGGGGAAAAAACAAGGTGATGGCAATGGACGAATGGGCGCGCGATAACAAAATTATACCACATGTTGTGCGCGCATATTCAGACAGCAAATCGGATATGCCAATGATGGAAATCGCCGATGAACAGGTCTGGATTGATAAAAAAACGGGCCTGAGAAAATAAACCCAGTGCTTTTATGGGACAACAATGATAGAGTGTTTCAGGTAATGTTGCTTGAAACACTTTTTGATTTATTCAGTGCATCAACGGGCGCCATTTGTGGCGCGCTGTTTGCGTTTTTATTAAACCGCAAGCGGAATAAAAAAATGTCATCCCAGCTGGTCGTCAGTCGCCAAGCGCTGGATAAAATTAAGCTGGAAAACGAAACGCTGTTGAAACAAATTCACGACAAAGAAAATATGATTTTGCAAATGCAGATGGAAATACTGGGCAATAAACCAGACAAAAAAACCAGCCCCAAGAAAAAATAATCACCCAACAGGTATACGCAAAACAATTATTTGCAAATAAGTCTTTTTTATCTTAGAATTTAAATGTTATGAAATTTAAGAAGTTTTTGCGCGTATTGTTAAATATATTCTTTTGGGGATTTGTCGCAGGTATCGCGGCATTGGCGGTGTTGATATTGATATACGGTAATGATTTACCCGATTATAAAAAATTGGCGACATATGCACCACCGGTGGCAACACGACTGTATGCGTCCGACGGTTCGCTGTTGATAGAATACGCCGAAGAACGCCGCGTGTTTATAGACTATTCCGATATGCCAACACAACTGGTCAATGCGTTCATTGCCGCCGAAGATCAAAATTTCTGGACACACCCCGGAATTGATGTCCAGGGTATTACACGCGCACTGGCAAACAATGCACTGCGGATGTTTGGGTATGATACAACACTGTCGGGGGCGTCAACAATTACACAACAGGTTGCCAAGAACTTCTTTTTAACATCAGAACGCACAATATCCAGAAAAATAAAAGAGGCGATATTGGCACTGCGCCTGGAACGCAGTTTTTCAAAACAACATATTTTAACACTGTATATGAATCAGATATTCTTAGGCGCGCGCGCATATGGCGTTGGGTCTGCGGCATTGATGTACTTTAACAAACCTGTGTCTGAATTGACACTGGCTGAATGTGCATTTTTAGCATCACTGCCCAAGGCGCCGAACAACCGAACACGCGCAGTGGAACGACGTAATTATGTTCTGCGCAGAATGGTCGAAGAAGGATTTATAACCCATGCCCAAGCAGATGAAGCCGCCAAAGAAGAACTGAATATAAACAGCGGTTTTACAGCGCAGATGGAACAGGATTTTCAATATTTTGCCGAAGATGTGCGCCGGCAACTGTTGAACAAACTGGGGCGGGAAACACTGTATAACCAGGGACTGTACATAAAAACAACGATTGTTCCGGAATTGCAACGCGCGGCAGCGGCAGCGTTGGCCAAAGAACTGGATGCATATAACGCAGGACGCAGCGAAAAATTACAGGGCGCGATAATCGCAATGAATCCGCATACAGGACGCATTGTCGCAATGACAGGCGGACGCGCATTTAGCGAGAGCTCTTTTAACCGCGCAACCCAGGCGTACAGACAAATTGGTTCAACAATAAAACCGTTTGTGTATCTGGCGGCACTGGAACGTGGATATACACCACAGACAATGATATTGGATGCGCCAATTGTCGGGTGGCGCGAAAATGACACGCTGTGGAAACCCGAAAATTATGACAAAAAATTCTTGGGCGATGTGCCGTTGCGCCTGTCACTGGAAACGTCGCGCAACGTGCCAACGGTACGTTTGGTTGAACAAATCGGAACAGAAAACGCCATCGAGGTTGCACAAAGATTTGGCGTATATCCAGCAGATATGAAAGACGTCAATTTGTCAATGGCGCTGGGGTCTGGTGAAACAACATTGGAAAAATTAGTATTGGGGTATTCTGAATTTGTTAATGGCGGACATGCGATACAGCCAAAACTGGTCGATTATATCGAGGACAGATACGGCAGATTAATCGATGGTGAAAAATCAGACATCATCGAATGGTCGGCAGATTTGATGCCACCCGCACCCGCAGACAAGACAGAACCACTGTCAGATCCACAAAGCCTGTATCAGATGGTTTCTATTTTGCAGGGGGCCGTGGAACGTGGCACAGGACAACAGGCACGGGTACCAGGCCACACAATCGCAGGAAAAACAGGAACATCTAATGACGTCAAAGATGTTTGGTTTGTCGGTTTTTCCAAGAATCTGATTGCGGGGGTATACCTGGGATTTGACACACCAAAATCACTGGGGCGTGGGGCCGGGTCACATATGGCGGCACGTGTGTTTGCAGACTTTATGCAGGTGGCGTTGGCAAATGAAAAAAATCAACCATTCGCCGTTCCGGATGGCATGACATTTATGCGCGTAAATCGTCGCAGTGGTGCCGCAGCCACAGCCGACCCAAATGGCACCATTATCCAAGAAGTATTTAAACCTGGGCAAAAGCCAAACGCGGCACCACGTCAATCAACAACAGGTTCCAGCGCGGTGGTTGGCGGTGTGTTCTAGACAAAAAATCAACAAACGTGGTGAACATGAATAAATCCGCATAATAACGTTTATTTCTGGATTCTTTTGTGATAGAATGTCACGCATAAGGAAAGGATTTTTTATGCTGACAGATTATTTCTTCAATCAAGGTTTTTCTTTTTTCGCCAGCGGATGGACCCAATTTGCAGGCGCTTTTTTTGTTTCTTTTGTTATAATGATGCTGTTTGGTCGACCGTTTATTCGGGCAATGCGCAACATACAAAAACTGGGGCAGCCAATCAGTGAAAACGTCCCAGAAAGTCACAGAAAAAAAGCCGGCACACCGACCATGGGCGGAATCCTGATAATTGTCGCGATTTTAATCGGGGCGTTTCTGTTTATGCCGTTGTCAAATCCAACCGGCTGGATTTCACTGGCGGCACTGGTGATGTTTGGCGGGCTGGGATTCATTGATGATTACAAGAAAGTGGTATCACAATCTAAGAAGGCAGACAATGGCCTGACACCGTTGACACGATTGATTGTCGAAGGAATCTTTGTTGTTATATTGGCGTTCTTGATAAACAAAACAATGCCGCCGTATATTCCAGAATATTCATTGGCAATTGGCGCAGGAATAATTTTGCCGTTGGGGTTGTTGTATTATGTGTTTGCATACTTTGTAATTTGTGGGGGCGCAAATGCAACCAATATTACAGACGGACTGGATGGAATGCTGGCCAAGTTATATATGCCTGTTTTGGTTGTATTGATTGTTGCGCTGTATGGCGCGACCAGAATTGGGTTTATGGATACGGTTATGTTTCTGCCGATGGCAAGTGGCCTGTATGCAGTATTGGGCGCGGCATTTGGGGCAGTGCTGGGGTTTTTGTGGTACAATTCAAAACCTGCATCGATATTTATGGGGGATGTTGGGTCTTTGGCGTTGGGCGGTTTTATGGGAACGGTTGCAATGCTGTTAAAATCCGAGATTATTATGGGAATCGCAGCAGGCATGATGGTTTTGATTCTGTTGTCTTCGTTTGTTCAAACAATGTATTTTAAAACAACACGCAAGCTGACAGGAACAGGACGTCGTATATTTTTGCGCGCGCCGTTACATCACCATTTTGAAGAAATGGGATGGACCGAAACCAAGATTGTTGAACGCTTCTTTATATTATCAATATTGTTTTCTGGATTGGCGATGGTGCTGTTGAAATTCGCATAATAAAATACGGGGTGTGATACATATGTTTAAACTTACACGCAGTGATGACAGTAAATTAACCAGTTGGTATTTTGAAATTGACAGACGGTTGCTGGGGTGTGTGCTGTTGCTGGTTGCGCTGTCCGCGGTGTTTGTTGTATCGGCCGGTTCGGTCGCAGCAG
Organism: Alphaproteobacteria bacterium; assembly: GCA_017383325.1. Next base: position 6,825 of record JAFNYG010000025.1, read on the forward strand.
AACGAATTGGAATGCCGTGGTACTTTTACCTGGTCAAGGCGATTCCGTTTTATTGCATGGGATTGGCACTGTTGTTTATATCCAGTTTTTTAAACACAAAATGGGTATTGCGAATATCTGCGGCAAATTTGCTGTTTGGATTGGCGTTGTTGCCATTGACCGTGGTGGCGCCACACATCATTAACAATTCTGCACGATTTGTATCGTTTGGTTTTTTTAATATTATGCCCGCAGATATTATGAAGCCTGGGTTTATTATAATGACGGCGTACTTTCTGTCGCGAATGAAGGAAAGATACGGCAGTAACATTTTCTTTAACAAAGACGCATGGCGTTTTGACACATGGCTTAGTTGGATATATTATCTGGCGCTGTTTGGGCTGACTGTTTTTATTATTTTTAATCACCCAGACTTTGGTACGGCGGTTCTGTATTTATTAGTGTTCTGCGCAATGGTGTTTATTGCGGGGTTGCCACTGATACTGATACCGGTGTTTGCAGGGATTGGGGTGCTGATGCTGACGGTGGCTTTTTTTACACTGGGGCATGTGCACAGACGAATGATCGCGTTCTTTACAGGCACAGGCGACACGTATCAGGTGGACAATTCTGTTGATTCTATTCGACATGGGGGATTGTTGGGATCGGGGGATGACGCATTTGTTAAGCAATATTTGCCCGACGTTCATACAGACTTTATTTTTGCTGCAATTGCAGAAGATTTGGGTGCAATTATGGCATGTGGGCTGTTGGTGTTATTGTTTTTTGTGTTCAGACGACTGGTGACAAATGCAACAAATGCACGCGATTTGTTCGTTCTGTATGCAACAGGCGGTACGGCGGCACTGTTTGGGACACAAATTTGTTTCAACATGTTAACAACCCTGAATCTGTTCGCACCAAAGGGAATGACATTGCCGTTCATATCCTATGGCGGCAGTTCACTGTTAGCATATTGTTTATTATTTGGTATGGTCTTGGCAATTATACGTGAAGACAAATGGAAAAAATAACCACAGGAGATGTAAATGAGAATATGGATTGCAACAGGCGGAACCGGCGGACATGTATATCCAGCGCTGAGTGTGGCAGAATGCATGGCAGAACGCGGACACAAGGTAACCATATCATGTGACGGACGGGTGCGCGATATGGTACGCCGTGGCGCACCCGCGGGGGCGCACATCGTTCATGTTTGGGCATCTGGCGTTGGTGCAAAAAGTCGCATGAAGCAGTTTTGGGCACTGAGTAAAATCGCCATATCTGCATTTGCATTAACAATGCGTTTTTCAATATTTCGCCCAGAACGCGTCGTGGCGTTTGGCGGGTATGCATCTGTGCCGGCTGTTTTTGCAGCACATGTTTGGCATATACCAACATTTTTGCATGAACAAAATGCCGCCATTGGACGCGCAAACAAGTTTACTATGCGATGGGTTCGGACATTAATGACCAGCTTTCCAAATGTGACTGGAATACCAAATACAAAAACCCGGGTGGTGTATACAGGATTGCCTGTGCGCAGCGATTTTATTAACGCAGCAGGTGCACCATTGCCAGGGGCATCGAATTTATTGGTGACGGGCGGTTCACTGGGGGCACAGATACTGGATGATGTTGTTCCGGCAGCTGTTGCGATGATGAAAAACAAAAAGATATTTGTCACACACCAAACAAGACCCGAAAATGTTGAAAAACTGCAAAAGTTTTATGCAAACAATAAAATACGAGCAAATGTGCTGTCTTTTATTCACGACATGGCGGGCGCAATCACAGGCTCGGACCTGGTAATCGGACGCAGTGGGGCCAGCACAGTTATAGAATTACAGACAATCGGGCGGCCGGCAATTTTTGTCCCACTGAATATAAATCCAGACCAGGCAGCAAACGCGGCATCATTCGCCAAGACAGGTGGCGGGTACGCAATAGAACAGGCAAAATTCACACCACGATGGCTGGCGGCAACATTGACCGAATTGTTCGACAATCAATCACGACTGGAAAAAATGGCATCTAAATCACGCATTGAAAATAACGCAGTGCAGTTAATATGTGACGAAGTGACAAAATAAAGGAATGCGTATTTTGTTTAAAGAATTCACAAAAAAAACTTGCACTACAAATAATTAAAATGTATAATTATTAAGTTTTTTAACGATTCTTAAAACCATACCTATTATATCAGGGGGCGACTATGGCGCGCAAGGAATTTGTTCGTTTAATGGAAGAAAACATTTGGACACTGGATAAAATCGCAGATAAACTGCGCCTGGACCGCGCAGAAACAACGGGATACCCACGTCAAATGATGTCTATATTGGTGCGCCTGCATAATGGCGGACGGGCAAAATTGAAAGACATTGCACGTCGCGAACATGTTTCTGCACCGAATTTGTGCGCAGCATTCAGAAAGCTGGAGGCAGACGGTTTGGTCATTCGCACAATTGACGAAAACGATCGACGAAACACATGGTACTGTGTATCAGATGCCGGCGCAGAATTGGCAGTCGTGGCAATGGACCTGTTTCGCGCAGGTGTGGAAAAGGTTTTTTCAAACATTTCCCGTGAAGATGAAATTAAACTGACCGAAGCATTACGCACTATGCAAAACATTCTAAAAAAGGTGGAACTGAGCAATGAGTAAGATAAATAAAATATCGATGGTTGCATTTTTATGCGCCGGTGTTTGTTTTTCACCGGCATATTCTTTGGACTTGTCATTAAGTGATGCGATAAGCAAAATTGAAAAAGAGTCGCATGATTTAAAAAAGGCAAACGCCAACCTGAAAAAGGCCGAGGCGTCACTGGACGCAGCAAATGCAAATCGATGGTTTTCAATCGAAGGCACGGCGTCGTATATGAATTTGGTTAATGTCGAAAACCCTTCGAAATCAATGGGCATAGAATTACCACCAGCAATGGGGGGGCTGATTTCTGAATCACTGAAAGATCAATCGGTATATATCGAAATTCCAGATAATATATTTTCAGCAGGACTGACATTAACCCAACCAATTTACACATTTGGAAAAATTGGCAACGCCGTCAAATCCGTTAAATCCGCGATTAAAATGGCAGAATCTTCGCAGGAACTGACCCGGCGCGAAGTCAGATATGCCGCAACAGATTTATACTGGACAGCAAAAATGACAGATGAAATGGTCCGACTGAGTGAAAAGGATTTAAATAACGCGCGCACAGCGAAAAATAAGCTGACATCCGCAGGACGCGCCAATCGCAGCAATTTGTTAAAAATTGAATCTGATATCATTTCCAAGGAAGTCTATCTGGCCCAGGTAAAGTTTAACCGCGATACAGCATACAGCATGCTTAAAATAATGGCAGGCATTGATGCAGATGAAGAGCTGGTTTTAACAGACGATTTCCCAAATGATTTTAATGCATTGAATGCGGGCGAATTAACAACTACGCCACAGTGGGAAATTCTGGATGAACAGGTCAATATGTATGAACGTCTGGCACGGTCAAAACGTGCAAACAATTATCCAACGTTGGCGGCAACTGCGTCTTATACCTATTCGGCAATGTCTGGTGATGTTGGACATATGTTTGATGCACGTGGGGGCCAGTCTGCATACTGGGGGTTGGCATTGCAAATGCCGATATTTAATGGCGGACTGAATCGCGCAAACGCCACAGTCGAAGCAATGAATGCCGAGGCAGCGCGTGAAGACCTGGCGCAATCAAAGAAAATCACAACCGAACAATACAATAACGCAATCGACAAATACGATATGTTGCGTGATAATTTGCAAGCATTAGAACAGGCGCGTGATTTGGCAGAAAAAACATATACACTGTCGCAAAATCGTTTTGCGTCGGGACAAACATCTGCGGTGGAATTGGCGGACGTGTCTGCGGGGCTGTATTCACTGGATGTGTCGGTACTGCAGATGAAATACAATATATTGATGGCGGCAGAAACAGTTAAAAAATTGGGTGAGTAAAAATGGACAGAATACAGGCAGCAATGGCGACAAAAAAATTTAAGAAAATCGCCTATGTATCATTGGTGGTTATACTGGTCGGATGGGTGGCGTTCCGGTTCGCAACAATTGCATCGGAAAATGCACGCGTGGTTTTTAATGCGGCACGCATGGCAACAGATGTCGGAACACCAGTGGCAACACAGGAAATGAAACGGGTCAAAGAAACACTGTATGAGCCATTGGCAATCAAAAACAATCGCGCGTATGTATCGGCGGAACGCGCAAAAATGCTGCGCCCGGGGCAACGGGTTGGTAATGGAAAAATCACAGCGGTTTCCACGACCATAGACTATGACACGGGCATGTATGCGATTCACACGTCGGGGGTTGCAGATGGTCTGCAGATGGCAGAATACACAACACGCGGGTACTTTGTGCCGCTGTATGCGATATCAAATGGTACTGTGTATGTAATCGAAGATGGAATCGCGGTTGAACGCAGTGTAAAAATTGGTCGACAGGATTCAGAAAACGCGTATATCGTATCTGGATTGGCCGATGGTGACGTCGTAATTTTGTCGTCTGTACGTGCCGGTGACAAGGTTCAAATAAAAAAATAATCTGTGTGGGGAGGAATATAGGATATGTTAAAGTTTTTTGTTCGCAGACCAATTACTACTTTGATGTTCGTTCTGGTGTGGGTTGTGTTGGGAATGGTATCATTTCCAAATATGAATATTGAACGAACACCGGCGCTGGATTTCCCAATGGTGACAGCAACATTTGTGTACCCAGGGGCATCACCCGAAGAACTGGAATCACAGGTTGTTAAGCGTGCAGAAGATGCAATCAGTGAAGTATCTGAATTAAAAAAGATTACGTCATACGTTTATGAAAACAGCGCCATGGTAATGGCTGAATTTAATCTGGGCGTTAATGTTAACGATAAATCGTCCGAAATAAAAAATAAACTGGATTCACTGGTTACAGAATTTCCTGATGATATGGAACAACCAATGGTTGAAAAGCTGAACCCACTGCAAGAATCAGTTGTCGATATCGTTATTCGTGGTGCAGACGCACGCGATGTCGAAGAATATGTCGACGATGTATTATCTGCAAAAATTACTGGGTTGCCAGGCGTCGCAAGTGTTAATGTTTTTGGTGGACGTGAACGTGCAATTCGTATTGCGATGAATCCTGATTCTATGGCGGCGCATGGCGTGACAATCATGGACGTAGTGTCGGCGTTGGCGTCGCACAACCTGAACGTGCCAGGCGGAAAAATAGAAACGTCTGCAAATTCATCCAATGTTCGTTTTATTGGCGAATTCGCTTCGATTGACGATATTGCAAATCTGCATTTGACGACCGTCGAAGGGGATAATTTCAAACTGTCTGATATTGCGCAAATTTCAGACGCAGCACGCGATATCGAAAATGGCGCACGTTATAACGGCGAATCTGTGGTTATCGCATCTGTGGAAAAGGCGTCGGATGGTAATGCAATTAATATATCCAACGCATTACGGAAACACATGCCGGAATTTCAACAGGATTTGCAAACACGTTTCCCAGGCGCAGAAATGTTAATCACAGCTGATTCATCGATTGCGGTTTCAGATGAGACGACCAGCACTATTAACGGTATTATCCTGGGGGTATTGTTTACAGTTTTGGTGCTGTTGGCGTTTACGCGCAATTGGCGTTCAACAGTTATCGCAGGCGTTGTGATTCCTGCATCGCTGGTTGCCGGGTTCTTCTTTATGGACAACAGCAATTTTACAGTTAATGCACTGACCCTGTTGGCATATTCATCTGCACTGGGGACACTGGTATCAAATGCGATTATTTTGATTGAATCGGCATTGCAAGAAATGCGCGCAGGCAAAAATCCAGAAGATGCTGCAATTGATGGGACCAAACGTGTCGCAGTATCCGTTTTGGCGGGCGTTGGAACCAATGTTGTGGTGTTCTTGCCGTTGGCGTTTATGGGGGGTATCGTTGGACAATTTATGGTCCAGTTTGGTATGACGGTTGTTTATTTAACACTGTTGTCATTGATGTTCTCGTTCACGTTGACACCTATGATGATTGCAAAATTCTTGCGATTGACGAATAAAAACAACAAATCTGCCAAGAAAAAGCAAAATGAGTATCCAAAACCAACCAGCACAGGTTGGATGCGGCGCTGGTTCGATTTTCAAGGCAGACACCCAGGGCGCGTTGTCTGTATGGCGATTGTTGTGTTCATTTCGTCTGCAATGCTGATGAAATTTGTTGGAAATGAATTTTCACCATCAACAGACGCAAACGAAATTACAATTACCGCACGCGCACCAATGGGGGCAACATTTGAAAAGTCGGAATCTATTGCAATCCAAATAGAAGAACGACTGAAACAATTTGATGAGGTTGCCGCAACAACTGTGAAAATTGGTGACCAGGGATTGCAAAACATCAATATAACTGTCGAATTGGTCGATGTGTCTGAACGTGATATTTCTGATAAAATGTTGGCACAAAAGATTCTGCCGGCGATTTCAGATATTGCAGATGCAGAAATTCAAATACGTGCAGGCGAAGCAACGTCGGCAGGGTCTTCTTCGGATTTGGTTCTGAATGTTTTTGGGCCAGATGATGAAAAACGTGAAGCGTACACAAAACAAATCATGGATACAATCAACCAAATTCCAGAAGTTCAATCGGCGGTTCGCGCACAACAGTTGCCTGCAAACGAAACCCAGTTCATTCCAAATCAGGACAAGATGAATTTCTGGGGGATTCAAAATGCATACGCAGGAACAACATTGCGTACCGCACTGTATGGCAACGACGATTACAAGTACAAAGAAAATGGCGAAGAATATCCAATAATTCTGGAATTTGCACGACCATTTAAAAATGCAGCACTGTTCGACAACGTTTATGTTAATTCACAAAAGGGAATGGTGCCATTGTCTTCGCTGGGGACAATTAATGTTCAGCCCGCGACACCAGATATTCGCCGCGAAGATAAAAATCGTTTAACAGAAATCGATATTAACATCGGAAAATCTACGATGGGGCCGGTTCAGGCAAAAATCCAATCCGAACTGGATAAAATTGATTGGGAATATGGATATTTTGCTGAATTTGGCGGAATGTCAGAAATCCAAGGCGAAACAGTCGGCGAAATTGGACGGGCATTCTTGCTGGCAACGATTTTGACGTTTATGTTGTTGGCCGCAATTTTGAATTCTTTGGCGCACCCATTTACAATCGCAACATCAATATTAACCAGCTTTGCGGGGGTGTTTGTACTGATGTTCTTGTCAGGGGCAACAATTAACGTCGGGGCAATGTTGGCGTTTGTTATGTTGGTTGGATTGGTGGTTAATAATAATATTTTGGTACTGGAACCAACAATCAATCGCGTTAACAGTGGCGAAGAAATGCATTCTGCGTTGTGGGCGGAACTGATGGATAAAAAGAACATGGTTCTGATGACATCAATCGCAGTTATTGCAGGTATGGTACCACAATTATGGTCAATTGATGGTATGAAGGTCGCAATGGGCGCCGTTATGATTGGTGGTATGTTTGCCAGTTTGGTGTTTACATTTACACTGACGCCGGCGATATTCTTCCTGGTGGAACGTGTCCGAAAGTGGAAGCCAAAATTTAAAAGAAAATAAAAGCAAGCAACCGTGAAATAAAATTGTTTCACGGTTATTTTTTTATCAATGCAGGCAAATATTTATGGCAATAAAAAAACTGTTTGGGATTTGTCCCAAACAGTTTTATTTCTTGGGGTGCCGTTACAGATGGGCACGCACTTCTTCGACCTCGTAACATTCGACACGGTCGCCTTCTTTCAAGTCGTTATACTTGTCAAAAGACATTCCGAATTCAACGCCACCGGACACTTCCTTAACCTCGTTCTTTTCACGACGCAGTTGTCCGATTTTGCCATCATAAATTACAACATTGTTGCGCAACAAACGCACAAATGCGTCTTTTTTGACGGTACCTTCGGTCATGCGACAACCTGCGACGCGAACGCCCTTGCCCACGGTGAACAATGCGATAACATCCGCATAGCCGATAAATGTTTCACGCTTTTCCGGTGCCAATTTACCAGACAGGATTTCTTTGATTTCGTCTGTTATGCGATATACAACACTGTGATATCGGATATCAACACCATTATTGCGCGCCATGTCACGAACCGCCGAATCTGCACGAACGTTGAACGCAATAATCACTGCACCAGACGCGGTTGCCAGACGGATGTCACCTTCGGTAATCTGGCCAACACCAGATGACAAGATTTCAACCCCAACTTTATCTGTGTTGATTTCTTTGACCATGTCTGAAATCGCTTCGACCGAACCCTGGACGTCGGCACGCAGGATGATTGGTAAAATTAGCTTCTTGGATTCGTCACGTTTGGCAAACAATTCTTCCAGGGACGAACGCTTGACAGCGTTTGCCTTGTCCTTGGCTGCCTGGGCGCGATATGCCGCAACTTCGCGGGTTTGGGCCTCGGTTTCCATGACGCGTAATTCGTCGCCTGCACCCGGCACTGTGTTTAGTCCCAATACAACCGCAGGCTGTCCTGGGCGCACCGATTTCACACGTTCGCCCGCAGAATTAATCAGGCCACGCACACGGCCAAATGTTTCGCCGACAACAAATACGTCACCGATTTTCAGCGTTCCTTGGCGCATCAAAACGGTTGCAACCGCACCCAGCCCTTTTTCCATTTTCGCTTCGACTACGTATGCAACCGCAGGCATTTCGGCATCGGCCTTTAATTCCATCATTTCTGCCTGCAGCAAAATTGCCTCTTCCAGTTTGTCCAGACCAATTTTCTTGGTCGCAGAAATTTCAACACACTGGACATCACCGCCCATTTCTTCGACCTGGACTTCCTGTTGTAACAGGTCTGTTTTTACACGGGTTGGGTTTGCCTCTGGCAAATCGATTTTGTTTATAGCAACAATAAATGGAACATTTGCCGCACGGATGTGATTTATCGCTTCGATTGTCTGGGGCATAATGGAATCGTTTGCCGCAACAACCAAAACAACAATGTCTGCCATCTGGGCGCCACGTGCGCGCATGGCGGTAAATGTTTCGTGGCCTGGGGTGTCCAGGAACGTTATCATTTCGCCAGATTTTGTTCTAACCTCGTACGAGGATACGTGCTGGGTAATACCGCCCGCTTCGCCGGCGGCAACGTTTGCATTACGAAACGCGTCCAACAAAGATGTTTTTCCATGATCAACGTGTCCAACAACCGTAACAACCGGTGCGCGTGGTGTCATGTTTTCTGGGTTTGGTTCGCGTTCCAAAATGTCTGCATATGGTTTTACAACAACACGTTTAACCGTCGCACCAAATTCAGACGCAATTAATTCTGCGGTATCGGCATCAATAGACTGGTTCACAGATACCATCATGCCCATTTCCATTAACTTTTTAATGACGTTGCCGGCCTTTTCTGCCATGGCGGCTGCCAAATCTTTGACAGTAATTGTGTCACCCAAAGAAACCACACGTTCAACGCGCTGTGGCGCAGAAAATACGGCGCGCGCCTTTTCGCGGAAACGCTTTAAAGACGCTTCTGAGCGGCGACGATTTGCACCACGAATACCGATTTCATCGTCGTCATCATCGCCACCACCCATGACAATGTCATTCAGGTGAATCTTGCCAGATTTTTTGAAATCTTTCTTGGAGTTGTTAAATTTATTGGAACGCGTTTCTTCGTCATCGGAATTACGTCCCTTGCGTGCAGCGCCGGCAACCGCATTATTTGTAAAAACCTTTGGCGCAGGTGCAGCCTTGGGCTTTGACACAGGGGTTTCTTCGACCACATCTGACGTTTCTGCCGCGTTTTCACGCGCGGCTAATTGTTCACGAACCTGTTCGTATTCACGATTTTCGCGTTCAATTTCAGCATCACGGGCAGCACGGGCCGCAGCCTCTTGTGCGGCACGGGCTTTGCGTTCTTCTTCGCGCGCCTTGGCGGCCGCCAAAACAGCACGCAATTTTTCATCAGCCGCATTTTTTGGTGCAGATGGTGCAACTGGCTCGTCACGCAATTCTTTATTATTTGGCGCAACAACGCGACGGCGACGTTCAACGAATACAGCGTCGCCTTTTTTGCTGCGGACAGCGTCGGTTGTCACGGATTTTCCAAGTGTCAATGTTGCCATGTTCTAACAACTCCGTCTGTTTGTGTTTTTATTCATTATCTTTTGTTATTCCGTACGCCAGTTCGCGTGCTTTCATAATTACACGACCCGCCAAACGTGTTGACATTGTATCTTCGCCCAGGATTTCAACCAATTCATCTGTTGCCAAGTCAGCTAAATCATCCAATGATTTAATACCGGCTTCGCCCAGTTTCATGATTATTGGACGTTTGATAAAGTCAAACGTTAACAAATCATCAGACATACCCAATTTGTGACCCGCATCGATGTAGTCTTGTTCAATTTTGTTCATATATTCTTTTGCACGTTTTTGCAATTCGGCAGCCAATTCTGGGTTAAAGCCTTCGATGCTTTCCAGTTCGGACACATCAACAAATGCAATTTCTTCGATTGTACGGAACCCTTCGGTAATCAACAACTGTGCAATCATTTCATCAACATCCAGACCACTGATGAACAGTTCTGTCTTTTCTTTGAATTCTTTGGCACGACGTTCTTGTTCTTCGGCCTCGCTCATGACATCGATGTTCCAACCGGTTAACTGTGACGCCAGGCGAACATTCTGACCACGACGGCCAATCGCCAATGATTGCTGATCTTCGTTTACAACAACGGCCGCGCTGCGTGTGTCTTCGTCAACAATGATTTTTGCGACCTTGGCCGGTTGCATCGCATTAACGATGAATACTGCAGGGTCTTCGGAATATAAAATAACATCAATCTTTTCACCGTGACATTCGTTAATAACAGGCTGGATACGTGTACCCTTGATACCAACTGTCATACCAACCGCGTCAATAGACGGGTCGGCCGTTTCAACTGCAATTTTCGCATGCGAACCAGGGGCGCGTGCAACAGACTTAATTTTAATGACACCTTCGTAGATTTCAGGAACTTCCTGGGTGAACAATTTTTCCATGAACATTGGATGCGTACGCGTCAAGAAAATCTGTGGGCCGGTGTTTGAACGCGCAACGTCCATAATCAGCGCACGCACACGGTCACCAACCGTCAAACGTTCACCTGGGATTAATTCTGTGCCCTTGATATAACCTTCGGCTTTGCCGTTAATATCAACATAAACACTGCCAAATTCAATGCGTTTTACAACACCACTGACGATATCGCCGATTGTGTCTTTGAATTCTTCGAACTGGCGACCTTTTTCTGCGTCGCGAACGCGTGTCGTCATGATTTGTTTCGCAGTTTGAAATGCCATACGACCAAACTCAGGTTCCGGCAGCGCATCTTCGACCACATCACCAACAACAGGATTCTTGGCGTATTTTTTTGCCTGGGCCACAGTCAGCATTGTGTTTGGATCATATTCTTCGCCGGCGCTTTCTGGTGATTCAATAACAGTAAACAAACGCTTGACATGTATCGCGCCATTTTTGCGGTCAATGTCCGCAGTGATGTTAAATTCTTCGCCATAGTTATGTTTCGCAATCTTTGCAATCGCGGTTTCCAACGATTCAAAAACAATTTCACGGTCAATTTGCTTTTCCTGGGCCAGCGATTCAATCGCCAACAGCAAATCCTGACGAGGCATCGATACAAAAGACATCTTTTACACTCCTTTGCGTTTGTTGTATGTCTTAGTGAAAAGGCGGGGTTTTTTTTCAACCCCGCCCTTAAATTATTATTTAAGAACACTGGATATTATAAGGCCGAATTAACAAAAAGCAAGTAAAAATATAATTTTTATAAAAATGTGGAATATGGAATTTTTTTTATCTATAATCGGTGCGCTATGATGAAAATAATAAAATCTTTGTTTATGCCGGCGGCAAATAAAACAACAGCCGGTGCGTTGGCGGCCAAATTTGGTCTGGAATTACGTGGAGATGCAAATGCACCTGTGCGCGGGGTCGCGCCAATCGCAGATGCACGGGCCGGACAATTGGCGTTCTATTCAACAGAACAGAACAGTAATGCGTTTAAAATCCTGCCAATCAGCGTATTGGAAAATACGCGTGCAACGGTCATTTTGGTTCAGCCAGAAATGGCAAAGCATGCACCGGCAGGGGCAACACTGTTAATCACAGAAAGTCCGCGCGGGAATATCGTCAAAATACTGGGGGAAATTTATCGCGAAAAACCACGTTTCGGTATCAGCAAGCATGCATACATCGAACGAGGTGTGTTTTTCAGAAAAAAACGCACATCATATGTGGGCCAATTTGTCACAATTGAACGTGGCGCCGTCCTGGAACCAGAGGTTAAGATATACCCGGGCGCATTTATTGGGCGCAATGTGGTACTGGGGCGCGGAACAATCGTTCACAGTGGCGCACATATCGAAAACGCAACAATTGGCGCAAACTGTGTTATAAATGCAAATGCCGTTATTGGCAAAGATGGATTTGGTTATACACGTCAAAATGGAAAAAACATATTTATCCCACACGTTGGTCGTGTTGTTATTGGTGAACGTGTGTCAATTGGCGCCAATACATGCATTGACCGGGGCGCAATGACGGATACGCGCATTGGGGACGGTACTAAAATTGACAACCTGTGCCAGATTGCACATGGCGTTGTCGTGGGCAAAGAATGCTTCTTGGCCAGTGGGGTTGGATTGGCAGGTGGCATAGTGATTGGTGATCGCGCATTACTGGGGGGGCACGTCGGTGTGGCAAATGGCGTAAAGATTGGAAACGACGCGTCGGTTGGTGCCAACAGTGGCGTGTTCCGCAATGTCCCAGATGGTGAATCACACATGGGATATCCGGCGGGTCCGGGGACAGAATTTATGCGTCACTATGCATGGCTGAAAAAACAAATGAAAAATTAAGGAAGGGAAATAAAATGATTGACGCAAAAGAAATTGAACAAATTATCCCACACCGTGGCGATATGCGGTTGGTGGATGATATTCGCGAATACAACGATACCAGTGCCGTCGGAATCAAATATGTACGCGATGATGAATTTTGGTGCGCGGGTCACTTTCCAGGCAACCCAATCATGCCGGGCGTTTTACAGGTCGAAGCGTTGGCCCAAACGGCGTGCTTTGTCGCGTTTAAACGACTGCCCGAAGAAGAGCGCAAGGGAATGTTGGGGTATTTTACAACAATGGAAAAGATTAAGTTTTCACATATGGTACGCCCAGGCGATAAACTGGAACTGCATGTGGAATTGCTGATGACAAAAATGAAACTGCACAAATTCCACGGAATTGCATTTGTTGGTGGCAAAAAGGTCGCAGAATCAACATTTACAGCGGTCCTGCAAAAAGCCCAAGATTAAAACAAACCGCCAAATGGCGGTTTATTTTTTTGCAGCCGGACACCATTTGGCAACCGGGCATTTATCACACGCGGGGCGCAATGCCCTGCACACGTATCGACCATGCAAAACCATTACATGATTTACAACTGGGTGATATTTGCGCGGGATTATTTGTAACAGTTTTGATTCGACTTTTTCGGGCGTGTTGTCCGCGTCATCCGCCCAGCCATATCGGTGTGCATTTCGAAACACGTGTGTATCCACGCCGATATTTGGCGCACCCCACAGAACATTACAGACGACGTTTGCTGTCTTTTGCCCGATGCCCGGCAATTTCATCAATTCATCGCGATTGTGATATTTGGCGGGAAATGTGTCGGTCATATTTTCCGCCGCCAGACGTTCGGCCAGGGCGATAATATTTTTTGCCTTGTTATTAAAGAAGGAAATAACCCGTATATGATTTTTTAATCCATCAATGCCCAGGGCTAACATTTTTTCAGGTGTTGGTGCCACACGAAATAATTCGGGCGTGACTTCATTCACCTTTTTATCCGTCGCCTGGGCAGACAAAATCACCGCCACCGCAAAGTTAAATTCATTTGTATGATACAGTTCCGACCGAATTGTCATATCAACGGTCGGAATAACCAAATCCAAATATCTTTGCGGCGAAAGTGACATTTTATTAAGCCTTTTTAACGGAAATCGCCAGGTTGTAGCCTTCGATTTCGGTTTCGTATTCGCCGTCGCCGCAAACCATTTCGACAACCAACGCTTCGCGCATAATACGCTTGGCATGTTGTTCAATCGCCATTGCCAGGGCCGGATCTGCCGAATATGTCAGAACAATACGGTCAGACACGTCCAGGTTTGCCGCCTTGCGCGTGTCTTGGATAAAGCGCAGGGCATCGTTCGCCAAACCTTCGGCAACCAAATCAGATGTCACGTCTGTATCCAAAATGATAACCGCGGTGTTATCTGGTAATGCCGCGCCCGTTACGCCATCGCGCATATTCAGACGCATTTCAAATTCGTCTGCGTTTAATTCATGGCCCGCCACAATCAATTTGTCACCCGATAATTCATAATCGCCGCGTTTTACCGATGGAATGATTTCTTTTAATGCACCGCCCAGGCGCGCGCCGATTTTCGGCGTAATCAGGTATACAAATGAATCCGCCACATCGTCAAATGTTTCACGGAACACAACCGATTTTACGTTTAGTTCATCTTTGATAATGTCGCTATATTCTGGCATATTCGCGCCCGCAACCGTCAGTGAATTTAACGGCAGACGGTTGCGCAATTTATACGTTTCGCGCAATTGTTTCCCAACCGATACAATTGATTGCACGCGACGCATATCGTCCACGATTGTCGTATCAACAGATTCCGATTCTGGGAACGATGTTAAATGCACAGATTCGTCGCCCGTCAGATTCGTATAGATGTATTCTGACACAAATGGTGCAAATGGCGCCAACACGCGACAGAACCGCGTCAGCACAGTGTACAATGTGTCAAACGCCGCCTGTTCTTCGTCCCAGAAACGCGCGCGACCACGACGGATGTACCAATTGTTCAGGATGTCCAGGAATCGCACAAATTCTTTGATTGCGACGTCTGGTTTATATTCATCCAGCGCATTTTTCACAACACCGGTCAACACGTTCAATTCCGCCAAGATATATTTATCCAGTGGGTTTGTCGGGTTTGTCATTTCGTGCGCAGTAATATCGCCGGCGTTCGCATACAATGTAAAGAAGTGGTATGCGTTCCACAGTGGGGTCTGGATTGTCTTGGTCGATTCAACAAAGACTTTGCCTTCTTTGTCAACAGGTACAGGTTCAGCCTTCATAAAATTAGAGCCCAAGATGTACAGTCGCACAGCGTCGGCGCCATATTGTTCAATCTGCTGTTCTGGGTTCACAAAGTTGCGCAATGATTTCGAGAATTTCTTCTTGTTCTCGTCTACAACCATGCCATTGGCAGATACCGCCATAAATGCAGGTTTATCAAACAATGCCGTCGCCAGCACCATCAGCGCATAAAACCAACCACGGGTTTGATCCTGGCCTTCGATAATATAATCGGCGGGGAATGTGGCGTTGAATTTATCCACGTTTTCAAACGGATAATGTAATGACGCCCATGGCATAGAACCAGATTCAACCCAACAATCCAATACGTCTGGGATACGGGTCCAACCGTCTTTGGTTAATTTGTCCAATGTTGGACGGTGCAGGTCATCAACCTTGACACCAAAGAATTCTTCCAGTTCTGCGATTGA
>JAFNYG010000026.1 GCA_017383325.1 Alphaproteobacteria bacterium
AAATCATGATTTTCTTAACAACCCCTGTTCTGCCTGTTGCAGTCTCTATCGTATCTCCGACCTTAAATGGCTTAAAGAATAATATTACCATACCACCCGCAAAATTTTGCAACGTCCCAGACAGTGCCATACCAACCGCCAAAGACGCAGCACCCAACACCGCAACAATTGACGTCATCTGAACCCCAACTGTTGCCAAACAAATAACGACAACAAAAACCTTGAAAATTATATTCAAAAACGACAACAAAAATGAAGACAATGATGCCTCCAACTTACGTCGTTCCATTCCACGACGTATCGTATTCAACAACCTTTTGCCCAACCACAGTCCAACGACCAATATTGCAACCGCCGCCAACAAGCGCAAACCAAATGCCACGGCCTTTTCACCCAACGAAGACAAAATAGCTTCCAGCGACCCTGTCTCTAACTGCATTTTTTCAGCAACATTCATTTTTTACTCCTATACCTATAAAAAACTTCCTTGCCTCATTCTTACAAAAAAACAGACATTCAATCAAGCCATAAAAATTCCCCAGAAAAAATCTGGGGAAAAATTATAACTGGATATAGGCTGATGGATTTTTTTCCAACTGTTTCATTCCATCATCCAAAATCTTGCGATATTCAATGAACTTCTTTTTTTCATCTTTGCCTAAATTACTAATTGCAGGCAACTTGACAGTCATTGGATTAACATGCACACCATCCTTGATAATTTCATAATGCAAATGCGGTCCAGTTGAAATTCCCGTCGAACCAACATATCCAATTGTTTGCCCCTGTCGCACAGTTGTTCCCACATTCACCCCCTTGGCAAACCTGGACATATGTGCATACAATGTCTCATACGATCCATTGTGACGAATCTTTACATAATTTCCATGTCCACGATTATAGCTACGTGCAACGACACGCCCTGCCCCGGCGGCCGGGATTGGTGTTCCTGTTGACGCCCGGAAATCTACCCCTTTGTGGGCACGCGTAAATCCCAAAACAGGATGTTTACGTTTCTTAGAAAAACTGCTGGTAACCTTGGCATTATTAATCGGCGTACGTTTCAGCGATTTTATTGCCCCATTACCATCTGCATCATAATAACCAATCGTCCCATCAGACTTTCTAAATCTATACATCTGAACATTTCCACGCAGGGCCTCAAACGAAACGGCCAACACACGTCCATTATCAATTTTTTTTCCTTCTGAAAAATTCTCTTCGTACAGAACTGTAAACTTTTGTCCCGCACGCACATCACGTTCAAAGTCCATCTCAAACGCCAGCAAATCGTACACATCTGCCAGAATACCTGCTGGGATTCCTGCACGTTGCCCCGCCAGATAAAAACTGTCCCCGTCTAAAATTTCCCCAGCCTTGTACACCGCACGCGTATCACGTTCTATATCAACAGTTTTGCAATCCCACATTCCTGTGTCATTACAGGTCAATTCCACCTGCCTCCATGGTGACGGGACAACTACAATTTTATACACAGGCGCATCATCCGATTCGCGCACGAATTCTAACTTATCACGATCTGCGCGCAACGTTGTGATATCCGCATTCGCCTTCAGCACCTGCGCAACCGCATTAACATCATTGTGACTTAATCCCTGTTCCAACAACAGTTTTGACAACGTGTCCCCAGACGCAACCATAACAACAGATTTACATTCGCCCACGCGTTCTGCACGCATCTGCGACGGTGTACGCTTTGTCACTACTAAAAAAACGGCAACCAAACTCAACAGCACAGCCAACGCCATAACCAAACGAGTCAATGTGTTTGTATTCATAATATCTTTTGCTTTTTTCATAAGCGCGATTATAATGTCTTTATGAACAGAAATCAAGCATTCGAAATTTTACAACGCGCCGGTGGCATTCGTGCAGCCCGTATAATCACGGAAAACACTGAAAAATTTTCCAAACTTTCCGTATTACGAATTGCGCATAAATTACGACATGGGATGCCGGTTGCCAAAATAATCCATCAGAAATGGTTTTACGGTCTAAAATTTTATACAAACACACATACACTGGACCCACGCCCCGACACAGAAACACTGGTTTCCGCGGTAATATCAGACTGTTTATCGGACACACCATATAACATTCTTGACCTGGGCACTGGAACCGGTTGCATAATATGTGCATTATGCAAAAACATCCCTGACGCACACGGATACGCAATTGATAAATCGTTTCTTGCGCTTCGTGTTGCAAAAAAAAATATCAAATCCTTGGCCCTATGCGACAAAATAAAAACAATTCGCGCATCATTTAGTCACCCACATAAATTCAGCGAACAATTTGATATTATCGTATCAAATCCGCCATACATTGCCAAAAATGACAAACGTGTAAACGATGGCGCAAAACACGACCCTAAAATGGCATTATACGCCGCAAACAATGGTCTGGCTGCATATAAATCAATTGCAAAAAACAGTCATCTGTGGCTAAAACCGAACGGCAAACTGTACCTGGAAATCGGCATTGACCAGGCCCCTGACATAAAAGACATATTTATTCATCACGGTTGGAATCTGATGCGCTCGGAATTTGATTTAGGGGGCATAGAACGCGTACTTGTATTTGAACGGGCACACCCATGAAACAGTTAACAGATTACGACATCGAACAAATGATTGGCACAGAACACACGCCCAACGACACAAAAACCCGTCGCGCCGTACGTTCTGAATTACACCTGTCTACACGAATTCCACCGATTACGCGCACCCCCATTCACGCAACGCTTGATCTGCATCAATTTACCGAAGAACAGGCCTGGACTGCAATTATGCAACTGGCTAAATCTGGAACACGAACTGCCACCATCATCACTGGGGCCAGCGGAATTTTAAAGATTAAATTTCAGCAATGGGCCCGCGACAGCATATTATCCCCCCACATAATATCATTCACCCCAATTAATAATGGCAGTTTCGCAGTCAAATTCAAAAAATAAACCACATTAAATCAATAACTTTTGCACCAACCTGTACATCCAGGAAAGTCAGCCTTTAATTTAGATTCATTATTTTTATAGGGCTCTAATCGTGGACTGGATATCCCAGATTTAAAACAATATGGGCCACCCAAATAATTATTTCCGCGCGATACATGTGCATTATTAGACTGAGTATCATTTATCAAAACAGGCTTAGCCGCCGCCCCCAATGGGTCCACCGCTACCCCGCCAAAGCGCACCCCATAATGCAAATGCGCGAATTTGCTTCTTCCAGTATTACCTGCAGTACCTATTTGTTGTCCCTTCTGCACCATCTGGCCATTTTTCACAGCAATTGTGTTCATGTGCATATATTCGGTATAGACCTTTTTATTAGTACCTGAAAAACTATGTTCTATTCGTACCCAATTTCCGGCCGTCTTTGACGATCCTGCTATGATCACCCGACCAGCTGCAACGGCATACAACGGTGTCCCAGCCGCTGCCTTGATATCAACCCCCTTGTGATATGTTGAACCCGTACCGTTTCCTGTGTTTACTGGTGTTCTCTTACCAAAATCAGAGCCAATTTTAATATCCCCGCTAATTGGTGGGCCAAACACCCCCGCAGAT
>JAFNYG010000004.1 GCA_017383325.1 Alphaproteobacteria bacterium
AAATCCAGGGCAATTTGTGCACTGCCCACATTACAAGAATGCACCATAATTTCTTCGATCGTTAAATATGGCCGTGGCGGTTTAAAACTGCGCACATCTGTAATTTTCGCGGCCGTCCGTCCAAACTTATCCGGAATAATGAACGGTTCTTTGACATAGTATTCTTTGTTTATACCATTTTCCAACGCCAATGCAGTATTAAATATCTTAAATATAGACCCCAATTCAAAGACCCCGCGCATAGGCTTAAACAAACGATTCGCCACTGGATCCGCGGACAGATTTTCAGGGTCATAATCCGGCAAAGACACCATTGCAATAATCTCGCCGGTTCTGGAATTCATCAGCATACCCATCGCCGCCCGCGTACCGTATTTCTGCATTGCAAACGATAACTGGTCATAGAACACCGCCTGTATACGCGAATCGACCGACAATCGCAATGGGTCCTTGTTTTCTGTCAGATATTTATCATATACGCGTTCTGCCCCCTCCAGTCCACGTCCTTCGGCACCGACAAATCCAACAACATGCGAAAACAATCTGCGTTTTGGATATTTTCTGGTTTGAATTTTTTCAACCTCTAACCCTTCCAGGCGCGCATTCTGAACAATCTCGCGCTGTTTATCACTGGCATATTTTTTCAGTCGAATAAATCGACGATCTGAATTAACCAATTCAATCGCATCTGCCAGTGAATATTCATACGGTAACGCCGCATGAATTGTCTGCGCGACTGCATCTCTATCCTGTTCTTTCACGGCCCGATTTCGCAAAATTATATGCCCAGACGCAACATTTTTTGCCAAAATATCACCATTTCTATCGACAATATCCGCCCGTTGAACATCCCATTGCCCATCTGCGCCGGCCAAACGCGTACGATCTGTTCCCTGAAATCCCAACTGCAACGTACGCCCAATAAATATCATAAACGCAATCAAGAACACGGTATACATCACACGCAACCGTTTACGCCCAACACCATCGCCACGGGCGCCAGAAAATCCATATTTGAAAATATCTTTGCCAACCTCAAACATTTATAATACTTCTTTAAATTTCAAATCATTTACCTGAACAGACTTATTAAAACTTACTGCCTCTGCCGTTGGGGTTACGCTAATAACCAAATTACGCAAAATCTCTGGCCGAACATATGCCGCAAAGTTTGCCTCTGCAATTGCGATTTGTTGTTGCGTTTCAACAATTTCACGTCTGACACGATTTATTTGACGATTTTGTGTACGAAATGCCACCTGTAAAATAACGGTCATCAACAAAACAACCCCAACAGACCACACACCAATTTGAAACATCTTTTCATCGTCTTGCATAAATCCCCCCATACAACAACACGCCTAAAGGCATTTTATCACAAATTCTGTAAAAAACTAATCATAGAATTCAAACCGTTAATACGCCCTGCCCCCAGATTCAAATTCAGCTGATTAAACTCACCTGCGATATCCATATTTTTTATTTCGTCGCGCCTTTTTCCATCAACCATTGCAACAATAATTGCAACGATTCCCCGGACTAATGCCGAATCTGCCACCCCATAAAAACGATTTCCCCGTCGACAAATCTGCACAAACGACGCACAACCGATAATTTCGCTACATTCTGCATCATCTGGCACAGCCGCCAAATTTCGGCCAAAATCCATCACCATTTCCAAACGCATAACTGGATCGTCCGTCATTATTAACATGTTCTTCATATCTGCATAAGTCATATTTTCTACCAGCCTTCATTTGTCAAATCTAATTCCAAACGCGCCACATCTGACATACGCGACAAATCCCATGGCGGGTCCCAAACCAAATCTACGCGCACCGGCACATCACCTGCCACAACCTGAACCGTTGACCGAACCTGTTCCAACAATTCTTCCATCATCGGACATGTTGGACTGGTAAACGTCATTTTTATTATGACACCGCTTTCCTGAATATCAATATCATAAATCAGCCCCATATCCCAAATATTCACAGGTATTTCTGGGTCATATATTGTCTTTAACGCTGCAATAATATTATCTTTTGTAAACATCATTTTATAATATCTTTTATCACCTGCACGGCGTACCGCACATCATCCATCGTATTATATCCACCCACAGACACCCGAACAGATCCCGGCACCCCTAACAAATTATGAACCCATGACGCACACATATTACCAACGCGCACACAAACATTATATGCCCCCATCATCGCACCAAAATCCAACACATGCATGCCATCAATCACAAAGGACAACATCGCAGCATCACGCGACGTTAAAATTTTAACACGATGTAATTGAATCAGCTCGTCATACATAAATTTTATCAAATCCAAATTTGGGCGATTTTTTTTCAGCTGTCTGATTGCCACCGCCAAGCCTGCTATCTGTGTCAATGGCAACGTACCCGCCTCGAACTTTTCCGCCCCGTGCGCCAAGAGCAATTCATCACCCACAATTTTTCTGATCATCCCACCACCAAAATTAACCGGCAAATATATATCTGGATTCTTTACATACATAATCCCCAACCCAGTATCTGCCCCGATTTTATGCGCAGACCACGCCACAAAATCAGCTCCCCATTCAACCACATCAATTTCATCATGCACGACATACTGCGCCGCATCAACAACAACAATCACATTTGGATTTTTATTTCGCGCTATACGCACTATTTCCGGGATTTTTTGTACAACACCCAACACATTTGACATGGCTGTCAACACCAAGACATCAACACACGGCACACCATTTAAATCAATATTAAAATCCGAATCCAGCGGCATAACAACCACCTGCGCGCCCGATTGTTCAAACGGCAATCGCGCACTGTGATGGTCCAAATCAGACACAGCCACCACCATCCCAGGGTTTAAATTCAACATCCGGGCAATCATATTCATCGCCCCAGTTGTACCCGATGTAAAAACAATCTGTCCTGCATCTGCATTCATAAAATCTGCAACACACTGACGCGCATCTGCCAACATATCATCAACACAGGCCGCCCGTGCACAAATTCCACGTCCTGCATTTGCATATTCATTACGCAAAAAATCCACCTGTCTATCAATTACAGCATCCGTCTTTTGATAGCTTGCCGCGGCATCTAAGTATATGATTTTATTCATTTATGATTTCTCTTGCATTTTGGGTGGATTATAATACACTTTTGCCGAATATCAATAACAGAAAGGAGAAAGATATGGCTATTACACATGCAACAGACGCAACAATTGACACACTTATTGGTGCTGGCATTACATTGGTTGATTTTTGGGCATCATGGTGCGGTCCATGTCGTATGTTTGGCCCAATTTTTGAATCTGTCTCGGACCAGACATCTGACGCAAAATTTGTAAAATTTGAAATTGACGAATCAAATCGACGCACCCCCGCAAAATATGGCATT
Organism: Alphaproteobacteria bacterium; assembly: GCA_017383325.1. Next base: position 3,425 of record JAFNYG010000004.1, read on the forward strand.
CGCAGTATTCCATCTGTACTGGCATTTAAAAACGGCGAATTAGTCGAGGCACGCACCGGTCTAATGGACGAAGAAACACTACTATCATGGATACAAGAATTAAAAGGCTAAAAAAATGGCAAAATCAAACGATTACACAACAATTGAATTGCCCGCAAATTACAAACCAAAAAAATCGGAACCATACATGTGCCCGATGCAATTGGCGTATTTTTATCGCATACTTAACACCCAACGCGAAGAACTGCAAAGCAACAGCAATTCTGTATTAAACGCAATTCGTCTGGCCGACAAAACAGAATCAGTTGGCGTTGGCGACGAATCAGATAACGCAACATACAACCAAGATATAACAATGGATTTGCGCATATCTGACCGAAACAACAAATTATTACAAAAGATAAACGCCGCCCTGGACCGCATTGCAAACGGCACATACGGTTTCAGCGTTGTATCCGGCGACGAAATTGGGATTCAGCGTTTAATGGCGCGCCCCCTTGCCACCATGACAGTAGAAGAGCAAGAAGAATACGAAGCCCGCAAAGCTTAAAAAAACCCCGCCGTTTGGCGGGAATTTTTTTACTTATTATTGCACCGTTTATAAATCCATTATACACCCAAACAGCACTGCGAAAAAGAAACACACCGTTCCCCCAATCACAAACAGGTGCCATACCGCATGCGAAAACTTCATCCGTCGCCACAGATAGAATATCACACCAATTGTATACGACAATCCACCCGCCAAAATAAACCACAAACCACGTTCTGGGATGCTGCGAATCATTGCCGGTAAAATGAACAACAGCGTCCACCCCATCGCAACATATAATCCGACCATCCACTTTGGCTGTTGCCGTGGATTTTTAATCTTCATATACGACCCGAACAACACAATCGCCCACAATATTCCGAACACTGTCCACCCAACAATCCCACGCAGATTCACCAACAAAAATGGCGTATAGGTTCCTGCAATCAATGCATAAATTGCAACGCTGTCCCATACCTCAAAAAAACATTCATGCTTTTTACCAATTGTTGCATGACACATTGTTGACCCGAAATACAGCGTTATCATCGTCACACCGAAAATAGCACACGACACAATCGCCCATGCGTCGCCCTTAATCCCTGCAAACACAACCAGCAATGTCAATGCCGCGATTGCCAACCCAATACCGATTCCATGGGTTAAAATATTTACAACTTCCTCGGCGTGCGTGCTGGGCTTTTCCCAACGAAACAGACCCGTTGCCCGCAACAGTTTTAACAATTTTGATGCATGTTCGTCTTTTTTAACTGCACGAATGCGCGCCCGTTTTTCTTTTGTCATTTTATTGCCCCTTCGATTCGTTTGATAACTCTATCCCCGCCCATAACTGACATAATCGAATACAGGTCCGGCGTATTTGTGCGTCCCGATAACGCCACACGCAAATTCATCGCCACATCGCCATTTTTAATACCTAATGATTGCGCAACTGCAACAATTTTTGCCCACCATGTGTCTTTGTCATCCGCCGAATTATATGTTTCCAGGAACGCACGCAACGCGTCTGAATTAAATTCATATTCGGTATTTTCAACAAACAATTCATCCCAGAAAAACGCAACATTTTCCAGTGTCTGTGACCAAGTGATAAAATCCTTGCGTACACGTTTTGGATTATCGCGTTCAATCCCCAAAACACCAGTCAGATATGTTTCATCTGCGACCTGCATTTTCTGTGTGTCATTACCATATTCATTTGCCCAGGCAACCACACGCGCAACCAATTCTGGCACAGGCAACGCCCCAATAAACTCCTTCGCCCACCATTCCAGTTTATCAGTATTAAACAGCGCACTGCTGGTTGGAATTTTTTTGATACGCAATGGATAATTCCAAATTGTTGTATCAGCCTTTTTATTTTTTTCTTCTTCAAACCCCGATGCCACAATGTTATACAGATAGTTTAAAACCGCCTCAACCGGCCAACCTGCGATTAAATAATGCATTGTATTTGCTTCTGGGTCCGTACGTTTAGACAGCTTTCGTGAATTTCCTGTTTGTTCATCTAACTTATTAATTGTTGCAACATGCACATATTCCGGATTTTGCCAGCCCATCATACGGAACAATTGCAGATGCAAATTCAACGAAGACAGCCATTCTTCACCGCGCTGAACCAGTGTTGTGCGCATAAAGTGATCATCACACAAATGCGCAAAGTGATACGTTGGTAAACCATCATTTGATTTTATCAAAACAATATCTTCATCATTTTCTGGAAACGCCAGACGCCCACGCACCTTATCATTATAAAAAATCTTGTTATCTTTATTTCCCGTTGAATACAGACGAATCGATGGCACCATACCACTATCCAAACGCGCAATGATTTCTTCTTCGGTTAAATCCCTGTCGCGTGCCCATTCGCCATATATACCCGTTGCCCAGCCTGCCGCCTTTTGTTTATTACGAATATCTTCCATTTCTTCGGCGGACAAAAAGCACGGATATGCCAACCCACGTTCCAACACTTCTGCCACAACACTGTGATAAACATCCTTGCGTTCTGATTGGTAATAAGACCCATATTCACCACCATACGTTGGTCCTTCGTCCGGCTGCAATCCAAAACTGTCCGCACATTTTAAAATAACATCAACCGCACCTTGCACTTCACGTTTTGTATCCGTATCTTCAATGCGCAACATAAACACGCCATCTGACTGCTGGGCCAATTTTTTTGCTATCATCATTTGATACAGTGTCCCCAAATGCATAAATCCCGTTGGGCTGGGGGCCACACGTGTCACCATTGCACCGTCTGGCAATGTACGTGCGGGAAACTTTTCTTCCAGTTGTTCAATTGTATACTTTGGCGCACCACCTAAAACACGCGCAATTAAATCTTTTGATAAACCATTCCTCATATTACTTTCCCTTTTCCCATTCTGATTTTAATTTTGAATACATAACAACATCCTGGATGACGCCTGGCCGCACAATTTCACGTGCACGCAAAACGCCATCCTGGTTAAATCCCAATCTTTCCGGAATCGCACGTGATTTCTTATTTTCAACCGCCGCCTGAATTTCCACCCGATTCGCCCCCCATACATCAAATGCCAACCCCGTCAGTTTTTCAACCGCGCGCGTCATAATCCCACGCCCATTTGCAGTTTTATCCAACCAATATCCAATTTCAACGGTTTGCTTTGACCTATACTCTTGAACAAAGCCAACCATTCCATAAATACGTTGACTAACAAAAATAAAATATTTCCCTGTATCCTTTTGCGCCACAGATTGCACGACACTAAATTCATCTTCTGGGCGTTTTACATAATCGACCCACCCCAACCAAGGTTCCAGATATTGCCGATTTCTGTCGACCGCATCAAACAATTCTATTGCCAATCGAAACGTGGGAAATGGCTTGCGCAATTCAAAATCTCCACAATCGATTTGTCTTGGAAATTCAACCATCACATATATTCCTTGTATTTTAACACGTCCAATTCTATACTAAAACTATGGAAAAACAAGAAATAAGAACATTTGGTCGCCGTCACGGCAAGAAATTATCCGCCCGCCAAAATTGGCTGGTTGAAAACATATTACCGACATTACGCCCAACGCACGGCAACATCCTGGAAATTGGCTTTGGCGCAGGCGAACACGTACGTGACCTGGCGCGTACAAATCCGGGGAAAATTATTATTGGCGCCGAACCATTTATGAACGGCGTGGCATCTCTGCTGTCTGCAATAACCGACCAAAATTCGAATCGGATATTAGACGAATACACTGGCATTCGAATTTGGGCGGACGACGTACGTGATTTTCTGCGAACCACCGATTCGAAATTTGAACAGATTTGGGTACTGCATCCCGACCCCTGGCCCAAGGCCCGGCATGAAAAACGTCGCCTGCTGTCTGCAGACTTTCTAGACACCCTGTCAAACCATCTGTCCCCAGACGGCGAAATCATAATCGGCACAGATCACTGGGAATATTTTGACTGGATACTGGAACAAATCAAATCAACAGACCTGACTGCATCAATACCCGACATGGACATCATCCAAACACGGTACCAGCATAAAAACAAGGCCGGCACAACCGCACCCAAATACCTAATCCTCAGAAATTAATCCAAAACCGCAAACCATCCATCAGCATTGGACGCACCTGTTGCACCAAACGTTGCGCCTGCTCTATACGCATGAAATTCGGGCCAAATGCAAAATGCAGATTAAATTTATTATCCATTCCCCATGCATTTAACATCCCATACAAACGCCCAACAAAATCCGATTTATCACCAGAATCTTTTGTTAAAACAAATATCACAGACGATGCATTAATTTTTCGCAAATTAGCAAACACATCATCCCAATCAAATGGTCCAACATCATCAATATCCATACCGATTGCCAAATCCTTGTTAAAGAACAAATCATCACGAACGACATGTGTTTGTTCAACCAATTCCGCCAAAACCCTGTATGGCAAAAATATTTGTGCCCCATGCGCCCCCTGACGCAGCACAGAATTTATCCTTACTGTGACATCCGAAATTTGACCTTCGTTGATTTTTTCCATATAAAATCGCGACATAATTTTCACATTGCCAGCTTCCAGCCACGGCCACACAGTCTGTACAACATTTGGCGCAACAGAAATCATTGACAATTTTTTTTCATTTACGAACTGTACACTTTTCGCTAAATCAGTCGCATCCATATCGGCCCCGCACCAAACTGCGGCATTTACACCAATAAAATCAAAAACAGCATTTTTATCAATCATAATGCTTTTTAGTTTATCACAAATATGATACAATTAAAAACATAATGAG
>JAFNYG010000027.1 GCA_017383325.1 Alphaproteobacteria bacterium
AGAATGAACACGCACTCAGTTTTCATGATATAAACCCGATGTTTCAAACGCACGTCTTGGTAATCCCCAAGGGGCCATACCAAAACATCCTGGATTTTTCTAAGAATGCGACTGCGACCGAACAGGTTGGCTTTTGGGAATGCTTTGCAGAAACTGCAAACGCGTTGGGGGTTGAATGTAATTTTAATTGTTTGGCCAATGCTGGTGCAGATGCACCATTTGTAAAGCAGTCTGTGTTTCATTTTCATTTACACTTGGTTGCAGGGCCAAAAACGAATGCGTTCCGTGAACTGGTTGCCGAATTTGAATAGATGAAAATAAATGTTCGTGTTATTCCGCGTGCCAAACTTAATCGGGTTGAGGTTCAACCCGACGGCACTGTGCGCGTACACACAACCACCGCCCCCACAGACGGCAAGGCAACATTGGACGTAATAAAAATGCTGGCTGCGCACTATGGTGTGCCGAAAACCAGCATTAAATTGATTCGTGGCGCAACATCGCGCGACAAAGTTTTTGAAATTTAATATTTCAAAATTTGTTTCTTTAATTCTGCGACTGTTTCCGCGTGGAATATATTATAGTTGTCTGTTTTTACAATAAATCCATTCTTTTGCATATGCTTCATCAATCGTGTCAACGGATTCCAGAAATTATTCGTGTTTAAAAAGAATAATGGCTTATCCGTTTCGCCAATTTGTTGCATGGTCAGAATGTCTGTTAATTCATTCAGTGTACCAATTCCACCTGGCAAAATAATAAATGCATCTGATTCATCAAACATAATTTGTTTGCGTTCGTTTACGCCGTCTACAACCTGAACCATAATTTCTTCGTGGGCAGGTTCCTGCATTGCGATTACGTCATCGGTTGAAACGCCGATTACTTCGCCACCGTTCTTCAAGGCCGCCGTTGCAACCGTCCCCATCAGACCGACATCGCCCCCGCCAAACACCATGCGAATACCATTTTTTGCCAGCATACGTCCCACCGCCGCCGCGTCGCGTTTAAATTGTGGGTCTGTTCCGGCCTGGTGTCCGCAGTACACCGCAATAGATTTTAAGCAGCCTGTCATTTCTTTTTCCTTTATTTTTGCAAATTATAACATAAAATGCCGATACAATGAACGAAAAGTTTGTGGACTTTATTCAAAATTTTTCTGGTCAACATCTGGCTGTGGCGGTCAGTGGTGGCGTTGATTCGATTTGTTTATTGCATTGGTTGTGCGCGACAAAAATGAACATTGTTGCATTGCATGTTCATCATCATTTGCGCGACGTCGCAGACGTCGAAGCCGACTATGTATCCCGCACATGCAAAGCGTTGGGTGTCCCATGTCATATCTTTCATTGGGTGGATGAAAAGCCCACCACCGGTATCGAGGCTGCTGCCCGCACCGCCAGGTATAAATTCATGACAGATTTTTGTCGCCAAAACAATATCGACGCCCTGATGATTGCACACCAGGCCGATGATCAAATTGAAACATTTTTAATGAATCTGGCGCGTGGCAGCGGCGTTGTCGGATTGGCTGGGATGCAGACTGTTTCATATCGCGACGGTGTAAAAATTGTTCGCCCGCTGTTAAATGTTTTTCGGCATGAACTGATTGGGTACTGTAAAAAAAATAACATTATGTATTTTGACGATGAAATGAATTTTGACACAAAATATACACGTGTAAAAATTCGTCAAAACAGACATTTGCTGTCAGACAAACTTGGTATATCTGATGACAGGATTTTATTGGCCATCAATAATTTATCGCGTGCGCGTGACGCCTTGGAAAATGATGTTTCGAACCGTGTTAACAGTGTTCTGTACGATGGCTATGCGTTATTTTCAGATTCTTTTCTATTTGACGTCCCGCCCCATATTGGTTTAAAGTTTCTGGGAATGTTAATCCAGACTGTTGGGGGGGGCGAATATCAACCGCGCTTGAATTCGTTAAATTACGCACTAAGTAAATTGCACGACAATTGTCAATTTACGTTGGGGCATTGCACAATTCGGCGTTTCGGCGATCAGATTTTGATTGTCCCCGAAGGCACAAAAACAAGTATCAGGAAGAAAAATGAAAAAATTAAAAGACTTCAAAAAAAACAAATCAGCAAACAGCCAAAATCGTCATGATGGTGCGAATTGGTTCTTAATGATTGCCGGCGCAGTTTTTGTTGCGTTGGTGGCGCGCATTCTTTTATTTGGCGGTTTTGCGACGAATGTGACCCCAAATCTTTCCGCCACCCCCCAGGCAAAGCCTGTTGTGTTGTCTTTTTCAGACATTTTGCGTCGTGCGCCTGAAATCGAAACCATGAAAATTAACGGTAATGATGCCAGTGGCACATTATCTGATGGAACAAAATATACTGCGACAATTACATATGATCCAGAAATGCTGGCGAAATTATCTGAATCTGGCACTGCGATTACAATTGATACATCGCGTGGCTGGCTGGATACGGTTGCGACATTTGCGCCACTTGCATTGACATTGTTGTTTATATTCTGGATTTTACGTGGATTTCGTCGTGGTGGTGCCGCCGGCGGAATCAGTCGCAGTTTAATCGGTCAAAATCCGACCAAGATTGCCACGGGCAAGCCTAAAACAACATTCGCAGATGTTGCAGGTATTGATTCTGAAAAGCAAGAATTATCAGAAATCGTGGATTTTTTGAAAAACAAAGACAAATACAAATCATTGGGCGCACGTGTTCCGCGTGGCGTCCTGTTATCTGGCCAGCCTGGAACCGGTAAAACATTGCTGGCGCGCGCCATCGCAGGCGAAGCAAATGTTCCGTTCTTTGCAGCATCTGGGTCTGATTTCTCTGGCATTATTGTCGGTCTGGGGGTCGCAAAAATCAAAGAGATTTTTGAAATGGCAAAACGCAATGCCCCATGTATCCTGTTTATTGATGAAATTGATGCAATTGGTCAAAAGCGTTCAACCCATTCATACAACGACCAAGATCGCGAACAGACGTTAAATCAATTGTTGATTGAAATGGATGGTTTTGCCAACGATACTGGTATCATTGTAATTGGTGCGACAAACCGTGTTGATATGCTGGACGCCGCATTGTTGCGTCCTGGTCGCTTTGACCGCCAGGTTTACATCGAATTGCCTGATATGGCGGGGCGCCGTGAAATACTGGATTTATACGCAAAACGCGTCAAGATTGATGAAACGGTAAATCTGCAGGATATTGCGCGTGGCACAACCGGTTTTTCAGGCGCAGATTTGGAAAATTTATTGAACGAGGCCGCCCTGCATGCGGTTCGCAATGGGCGTGATAAAATTGTTCCAGACGATATCGAAGAAGCGCGCGATAAAATCATAATGGGCCCGCGCAAGATTCGCAAAATGCGCCCCGAAGATATAAAACTGACCGCGTATCACGAAGCGGGGCATGCATTTGTCAGCATGATGTACGAAGGTGTCGCAGACCCGATACACAAGGCGACAATCATCCCACGTGGTCGTGCATTGGGTATGGTCCAGCATTTGCCGATTGATGACAAGGTTTCCATGACCCTGGCCGAGGTTCGCGCCAACTTGTCAATTGCATTAGCTGGCCGTTGCGCCGAAGAAATTTTCTTTGGCCCAGACAAGATTACTACTGGCGCGGAAAGTGATATCGCATCTGCAACACGCCTGGCACGTTATTCTATAACAACGGCTGGCTTGTCAAAGCGGGTTGGTCTGCCTGCAATCAACCAGGTCGGAACATTTGGTGTTCGTGGCGCATTGGAAAATGCATCTGAAAAAACGGCAGAATTGGTTGACGCGGAAATACGTTCCTGGCTGGATGCGGCGCACGCGGATGCAACAAAACATTTGTCTAAAAATAAAAAGATTGTTGAAAAGTTGGCGAATGAATTGTTGACGCGCGAAACGCTGACCGGCGAAGAAATTCGCGAAATTATCCATGGCCCAGCGTCCAAGCCCATCCCCAAAAAAACACCAAGAAAGCGTACCAATGCAACAAAAACTAAGAAACAATAAATTTGAATTAATACAAATGCCCCCACAAAATACACAATCTGTTATTGTGTCTGTGGGGGACGAATGTGTTATATTTGACCCGTGGGGACAGGTGTCTGATTGGGTGCGCACATTGGATATGCGCGGATTAAAATTGCGCGCAATTTATGCGACCCATGGTCACCCAGATCACATTGCATGTGCGCCGGCATTGGCAAAAAAATATGATGTGCCATGGTACTTGCACAGCGGTGATTTCAGGTTGGTGGGTTGGGGTAACGATTTGCTGGAATACTTTGGGCTGCCAAAAATCAGCATTGATGACATTCGCCCAACAGCACTGGATTTAAATCGCACAGAAATCTTGCCGAATTTGTTTATGGACATAATTGAAACACCTGGGCATACCCCTGGTGGCGTGGCATATAATTTCCCGGACCAAGGTGTTATCATAATCGGTGACACATTATTTCAAACCGGTGTTGGTCGTTATGATTTGCCAGGCGGCGATGAAAAGATGTTATATCGGTCGATATCAAATCTGTATAATATGAATCTGCCTGGTGATACAGATGTTGTGCATGGGCATGGTATGGCGACAACCGTCGACTGGCTGAAACAGAATAATTCATTTTTTCGAAAATAAAAACGCATAATTATGCGTTTTTTTCAATACTGTTTGCAATTGTGTAAATTGCTCCATTTTCATCTGGTTGCCACAGTTTGTCTGCGGATTCTAAATCTGCAATCATGCGTTCACGCTTTGCAGGAATCGCCAATTGCTGTATTTCGTTCATTATATTATCTGTTGTCGCATCCGGCCCCAGTAATTCAGTATACACAGAACGGTTCAACAAAATATTAACCAAAGACACCCATTTTACATTAATAATTTGTCGTACTATCCATGTTGTTATTGGGTTCATTTTATAAATAACAATTGCCGGTATGTGTAACATAGCCAATTCTGCGGACACAGTCCCACTGGCAACGATTGCGATATATGTCTTTGCGTAAATATCATATCGTTCCGCCGCCGGAACCAGTTCTGGTTTAACACGCCAACGCGCTGTTTCGCGTTTTACATATTCCACAGTTGTTTCGACGGTTGGTATTATAAATCTGTATCCCATATATCCATCACGATACAGGCGTTCTGCCACATCACGCATCAGTGGCAATAATTTTTTTACCTCAGACATTCTGCTGCCTGGAACCAATGTTATAATTTTTTCTGTCTGTTTTTTTACGCGTTTGCTTTTCCCAACCAACCCATCTGCAATTGGGTGTCCAACCGCAACGGTATCCAGTCCATGCTTTGTAAAATATGGGACTTCGAAATCAAAGAATGCATACAATTTATCAAATGTTTTGGCGTATTTTTTTGCGCGCCCCGGTCGCCATGCCCAAACCTGTGGGGCAACGACGTGATGAAACCTCAGCCCATTTTCAATCAGTCTTTGACCGTCTGCTGATTTGCGGATTTGTTTTATAACGCTGCGCGCGAACCCAGGCGCATCAATTGACACCACAATATCAGGTTTCAATTCAATTATCGCATTAACGGTCTGCTTTATTCGCCGTGTTAATGTCCTTGCGCGCATTAAAACCTCGACCGCGCCCATAACTGCCAGGTCAGACATCGGGAACAGTGACTTTAAGCCCGCCGCTTGCATATTTTCGCCACCAATTCCAACAAAATGTGCATTTGGCATCTGTGACATAATGCGCGCCCCCAGCACATCGCCTGAAACTTCGCCTGCGATAATGAAAACAGTCTGCTTCTTATTCTGCATTTTTAGATGTACCAATTCCGCGTTTTGAACGATTTTCAATAAAGTCAATTGCGTCCATTGCGTATTTATTATTTTTTACTTCTTTTCTGACCTTGGCCAATCGTTCTGATACGGTTCCTTCGCCCCCATTAAATACGGCGGCATATACAGAATGTATTGCGTGCATATCTTCGTTTGTAAATCCATGGCGCATTAATCCGACGCGGTTAATTGTCCGATAAACTGCGCGTGGGCTGCCATCATAAATTGCGTATGGTAAAACGTCATTGCCAACACCGGACATGCCGCCAATAAATGCATTGCGTCCTATGCGCGCAAATTGCAGAACCATTGCGCCGCCGCTGATGATTGCGAAATCTTCCACTTCTACATGCCCAGCCAGTTGAACCAGGTTTGACATAACGACGCTGTTGCCGACGCGGCAATCATGTGCAACGTGGGCATTTACCATAATTTGGCAATCGTCCCCGATAACTGTGCCGTCTGACGCAGGGGTTCCAGAATGAATTGTTGCATATTCGCGAATTTTACAGCGTTTACCAATGCGAACGCCTGTCATTGTTGCTTCATCCTGCCATTTTAAATCCTGGCTCATAACGCCAACAACGGCAAAAGGATAAATAATAGAATCATCACCCACTGATGTTTTTCCGTCAATAACGACATGTGAAACCAGCTCTACACGGTCCCCCAGAACC
>JAFNYG010000028.1 GCA_017383325.1 Alphaproteobacteria bacterium
ACAGAGCATTTAGAGAAATATGTAAAGAAATGGGTGCAGCTTATGTTGTGAGTGAAATGGTAAGCTCAAATGGTGTTTCTTATAAAAACGAGCGTTCAACAGAGCTTATGGAAATTTCAGAGGTTGAACACGGACAAATTTTTGGAGGGTGGATGAGCCGTAATGAACCGGGCTTGAATCCATTGCAGCATCCTGATTATGATGTGTGGTTGGTTCAGTGTAAATAATGAGGTTGATTGGTGCCATGAAAATAAAAAATATGACGGGATATATGCTGGGAAATAACCATAGAAAATACAGTATTGGTGAGGCATGGGCGAATTATGATTCACGTGTTTGGGTGTGTCCATCGGCGGACAAGGCCAGACAAATATTACAAAAATCCCAAGCAAATACATTGGATCCGTGTTGTGTTTGGACAACAATATATCAGGTGTCTGCACGTGATATTGTTTGTGAAAAAAGCTCTGGGGGATTGTGGTATACATGTATGCCAACAAAAATCTTTGTTGAACGAATTGTATATGTGCAGGATGAACACGATATTGCAGAAACACAATTGATACAAAATGCAAAAAAACAATACGGTAGATTTGCACGTTTTATGTTAAGTTTGGATAAGGAGGATGAGAGATGAGATTTATAAAAAAATATTTTAAAATCTTTGTTGGCATTGCTGTAATCGTCTTGGTTTTAGCGATTTTCTTTTTTGCCCAACGAAGCGCTACACTGGAGACGGGGGTGCTAAAGGACTGGCGGGCAGCTTCGATTGAGCGCCGTGTGTCTGCGGTACAAATTATGACAGGCACAGATGGAAATTTAGATTTGCTGGTGGCGTGTGTTGATAAAATGTCCACCCTGCCCGACAGTGGCGAAATGGCAATCCGTGACGCGGTGTCGCTGTGTCGCACCGGTATTCAGATGAAAGAAAACCTGTAAGATGTGGCGGAGACTGCTTGTATTGTTGATTTTGGCTGGATGTACCAATTGTACCCAAATGTATCCAGGACAACAATTTGTTGGGGCGCGGTATTTAAATTCGCCACTGGGCGAAAATGTGCCGCCAGATGCAGATCCACTGATAAGATTTGACGCATTCGATTGTACAACATTTGTTGAAACAGTGTTGGCAGATGCTGATCTGAATCGACTGAACCGTATAAGATATAAAGATGGTGCTGTCGACTTTTTATCGCGCAATCATTTTATCGAATCTGATTGGATGAACAACAATTCGGATGTCGTCGAAAATGTTAGTTCACAATACGCAACAACAAAAATTCACAGTGTGACAATTGATAAACAAAATTGGTTTCAGGTCGTGTACGGGATAGATATTGTGGCCGAACCGCAACGGATAGACATTGAATACATTCCATATAAATATGCACAAGATATTCAAATAACAAAAACTTTGGTCGTGTTGTTTGTTGCTGACAACCCAAAATTTCGTGATACAATAGGGACTGATTTGGCCATTGTGCATATGGGGTTGTGGTTGCCAAACGGTATGCTGCGACATGCGTCCAGCACATTTGGCAAAGTTGTAGATGTCAGCATGGATGAATATATCATGCAACGTATGAAAAATGTTAACAATCTGGGGATAGTGTTGGTTGAAATAAAATGAATGATGAAAAATTAATTTTTATGGATATGGGCGGCCTGGATGGGGAACGACACAGCCAGCGTCCTGTGTTGTGTCTGGGGATTGAATCGTCGTGCGATGAAACGTCTGCAGCCATTGTAGACAGTGATAAAAATATATTGGCGCATATTATTTATTCACAAATTCCAGAACATCAAAAATATGGTGGCGTTGTGCCAGAATTGGCGGCCCGCGCCCATATCATGGTAATTGACGACGTTATAAAGCACGCACTGGATAAAGCAAAAAAAACAATAGACGATATTGACGTAATTGCGGCAACCGCGGGTCCAGGATTGATTGGTGGTGTTTTGGTCGGTTGGATGGCCGCCACTGGGATTGCACAAACACAGGGCAAGCCATTGGTTGCGGTAAATCATTTAGAGGGGCATGCATTGGTGCCACGATTGTGCGCGACAACCGCAAGTGGAAATATGGATAATTTATCGGTGGATTTTCCGTACCTGCTGATGTTGGCGTCTGGGGGACATTGCCAGATATTATTGGTTCGGGGCGTTGGAAAATATGAATTGATCGGACAAACATTGGATGACAGTGCCGGCGAAGCGTATGATAAAGTTGCAAAAATGTTGGGACTGGGATATCCGGGTGGGCCAATTGTGGACGCGCGCGCGCAAAATGGCAACCCGAACGCGTTCAAATTTCCGCGTCCACTGTGTGATAAACCAGGATGTGATTTTTCGTTTAGTGGGATAAAAACGGCTGCAAGGACGTTCTTGAATCGCGAAAATCTGCCACTGTCGGACGAATATATTAATGATTTCTGTGCGTCGTTTCAAATGGCGGTATCAGATTGCATTATTAACCGATTGACAAATGCAATGCAAGATTCGCGCGTACGGGACGCCGCGCCAAAGACACTGGTTGTTGCAGGTGGCGTTGCAAAAAACAGCGCAATTCGTCACGCGATGGAACAGTTTGCCAATAAAAATAATATGGTTTTTGCCGCGCCACCGATGGGGCTGTGTACAGATAATGGCGCAATGATTGCGTGGGCTGGGCTGGAAAATTATATGATTGGCAAGGTTGTAACAGAATCTGTTGCGCCAAGACCGCGTTGGCCGCTGACCGAATTGTAAAAAAATCTTGGATGTGGTATAATTGTCAGTATGGATAAGCAAAAAGAACAAATATTTGAAAACGCAACACGCAATTTAATTCGACAGGTCGAAACGTTAGGACTGTCCCAACGCGAGCGATTGCAGGCAAAGAACTTTGTGTTATTGTTCCGAGACAGCTTTAAACTGGATGCGGTTAAACATGCGACGTTCGCGCCAGAAATCGGAAATGACTATAAATTGTTTCCATATGATTCATGGGGTTTTTGCAAGGCATCTAGTACCGCATTTGTAAGCCTGATGAACAATCCGAAACAGTGGCGATTGATGTATATTAGTGAAATATGGTCATATGGACCACACTATTTCATCCAGCACATCCCGTCAGGCCAGGCATTTGATTTGACATTTGATCAATATTTAACCGATGGAATTGAGGTTCCGTACTATATGGGGCGGGCTGTCAAAATATCGCAAACATCCCAGGATACGGCGATAAGATTTACGCATGCAATGGGGTTGGATTTTATGCAGATAGTGAAAAATAATAAAAAGTTTAAAGAGTAGAGAGTTATGCAAAAACCGGAACCGTTTGTTAATGGCGAAACAATTTTCAGTGTGTCAGATGCGTCTGCGCTGCTGAAAGGTGTTGTAGAAACCGCTTTCCCGCGAATAAAAATACGCGGTGAATTGTCACAAATTACACGTGCCACATCGGGACATATGTATATGACAATAAAAGATTCTGGGGCGGCGATTTCTGTGATTGTGTGGCGTGGGACACCGGTTTCTTTTAAACTGGAAGATGGGATGGAGGTTATCGTTACTGGGCGCTTTACAACATATCCTGCGCGCAGTAACTATCAAATAATTGTAAGCGAAATTGAAATGGCGGGTGTTGGTGCCATATTGAAAATGCTGGAAGAACGCAAACGAAAACTTGCCGCCGAAGGCCTGTTTGATGAACAGCGTAAAAAGCCCCTGCCCCGGTTACCGGAAAGGATTGGTGTCGTTACCAGTCCGACGGGCGCAGCATTCCAGGATATTCAAAACAGACTGCGTGAACGTTTCCCTGTTCAGGTGTTGTTGTATCCTGCGACAGTACAGGGTGCAACCGCAGCCGCCGAGGTTGCCGCAGGCATCGAATACTTTAACCGCATGAAAAATGTCGATGTTATTATTGTTGCGCGGGGCGGTGGTTCGCTGGAAGATTTGTTGCCATTTTCAGAAGAAGTTGTTGTTCGCGCAGCAGCGGCCAGTCAAATCCCATTAATATCAGGCGTTGGGCATGAACCAGATTGGATGCTGATTGATTTCGCGGCGGATTATCGTGCGCCAACACCAACGGGTGCAGCCGAAGCAGTCGTACCAACAAAAATATCACTAATTCAAGAACTGGATAATATGTGGACAAGGTTATCTGGAAACTTTATAACAAGATTGTCAAACGCCAAACAAAGAATTGAATCCGTGACCGTTAAAAACCCTAGACAGTTGGTTATGGAACATGCACAAAGACTGGATGACGTTGGGCGCACAATGAACATTATAATAAATGCAAAAATAACAAATGCGCACCAAAAAATGGATTCCGTTTCAGGGTTCCCATGCATACTGCAAAACCGCATGAATATATTGAATCAATCTGTGCAACATTTGGAACAAATGCTGAAATCACTTAGCTATAAAAGCGTTCTGGCACGCGGATACGCAATTGTTCGCGACGAAGCCAATCAGATAGTCAGTACCAGCACAGGAAACAAACCAAAATCAATCGAATTCGCAGATGGAATTGTGCATTTATAAAAAATGAAAAGTTATGACGTAATTATTATAGGCGCAGGTGCCGCGGGGCTTAGCGCGGCGGGCGTTTTGGTAAAACGTGGAAAACGCGTCGCATTGGTCGACATGGGGGCACAGGCGGGACGAAAAGTTATGGCGTCTGGTGGTGGACGATGCAATATCACAAACGCCGCCGTTAAGCACGACAGATATTTTGGTTGTAATCCAAACTTTGTTCGCAGCGCAATCAGTCGCACAACCCCAGGTGATATAATTGAATGGGCACAATCACATGGGATAAAATTGTTCGAAAAAAATCCAGGTCAGTATTTTTGTTCGGGTAGCGCACGCGGGGTTCTGGATGCGCTGATGCGTGATGCGCAGGGCGCAGAATTTATCTTTAATACCAATGTTTCTGAAATACAAAAACGAGAAAGTGATTTTATTGTAAATGACTGTGTTGCAAAATCTGTAATCATTGCCACAGGGGGAACATCTTTTGGTGTGTTGGGGGTATCTGATGCGGGGTACAAAATCGCACATAAACTGGGGCATAAAATTATTCCTGTGCGCCCTGCATTGTGTGCGTTGGCATTTGCAGGTGCGCCATCACATTTGGCGGGCGTGTCGCTGGATGCAGAAATCACAATTAATAAAAGTGTCGTGCGTGATTCTTTGTTGTTTACACACTTTGGAATTGGTGGACCGGCCGCATATCGTGCCAGCCTGTATGACATTGGCAACGGAATATATTTAAACCTGTTGCCAGGGATGAATGTTTTCGAAAAACTGCGCGAATTAAAGTGTTCGCACGGTCGAAAAAAATTATCGACAGTTTTATCTGAACTGTTGCCAACAAGTGTTGCAAAATGGATTGCAGATACAGAAATGCGAAATATCGCAGATATAAAGGATAAAGAGCTGGGGCAAATCGCGGACAAAATAACAAAAATATTTATCCCAGCTCAGAATATAAAATATCACAGCATGGCCAGTGCAGAGGTCGTTCGTGGCGGTGTTGACACAAATCAAGTGTCATCCAAGACAATGGAGTCCAAGGTGTGCCCTGGCCTGTTTTTTGCAGGAGAAGTTCTGGATATAGCCGGCGATTTAGGCGGATTTAATTTACATTGGGCGTGGGCCAGCGGACGTGTGGCCGGCGAAAACGCGTAAAATAAAATTTGAATCTTTACCTATATCTTTTGTCATGTGAATAAATGTATTATTAATGCGACGAAAGGATAGGAATATGATTCAAGCAGCTTTTACATCGCATGACAATCAGAAAATAATTTGTTCTGTATGGGATGATGTAGCGCACCCAATCGGAATTGTTCAAATCGTGCATGGAATGGACGAAGATGTGTATAGGTATAATAATTTTGCGCGTTTTTTGAATAAAAATGGATATATTGTCTGTGGTGACGATC
>JAFNYG010000029.1 GCA_017383325.1 Alphaproteobacteria bacterium
ACACGTTGATTCTAATGACCAATATTCCACAGGCTTGAAATTTTCAATTTCTTTTTCACGATCAACCACCAATTTTACCGCCACAGATTGTACACGTCCCGCAGATTTTCCCAGATTTCTGCGCCACAGCAACGGTGAAATTCCGAATCCAATCAGGTAATCTAACGCGCGCCGCACCAGGTATGCATCCACCAAATTTGTATCAATTTCACGTGGTGCCTCAATTGCGGTCTGGACGGCTTTTTTTGTAATTTCATGGAACGCAACGCGATAAACCTTCTTGTCTTTTAATAATCTTTTTGCCTTTAAAATATCCAACAGATGCCATGCGATGGCTTCTCCTTCGCGGTCAGGGTCGCTTGCCAGATAAACCGCATCTGCTTTTTTTAATTCATCTGTAATCAGTTTAATTTGCTTTTCTTTACCTGGCATAATTTGCCATTTCATTTTGAAATTATTTTCGGTATCTACACTGCCGTTTTCTGGAACCAAATCGCGTACATGACCAACAGATGCGATAACACGCCACCCTGCCCCCAGGTATTTTTCAATTGTTTTTGCCTTGGATGGTGATTCCACGATTAACAAGTTCATATCCCTAACTCCCCTTTGCAGATAATTGTTGGTCTTTGTGAATATACGCGTTTTGGCACAGTCCAAATCCGAACATCAGTGATAACAGACTGCTGCCACCAAACGACATCAGTGGCAACGGCACACCAACGGTTGGCAACAACCCCAAAACCATGGAAATATTTATAAAGTAATAAACAAAAAAGTTCAACATAAATCCAAAGCATATTAATTGTCCAAATCTGTTTCGGCACATTTTCGCTGCCCAGAACAGCAACACGACAATCCACGTATATATTGCCAATAAACTGAATGCGCCGATAAATCCGAATTCTTCGCCCAGCATTGTAAATATAAAATCAGTCTGTTTTTCCGGCAGGAATGATTGCTGTGATTGTGTGCCTGCCATATACCCTTTGCCAGTTATACCGCCACTGCCGAATGCGATTTTTGCCTGGTTTATTTGATATCCTGCACCTTGGATATCGCTGTCTGGGTTCAAGAATGTTATAATACGTCCACGTTGATAATCGTGCAGTCCACCAAACCACACAACCGGTGCCGCCATACACCCCAGTATCGCCGCGATAATAAACCACTTTTTATTTGCCCCGACGATATAGAATACCCCGACCGTAATCATCCCCAATGACAAAGCTGTCCCTAAATCAGGCTGGGCAACAATTAAGCTAAACGGCACCAACATCATCAACATCGGCGCAACATAGTTTTTAAATTGTCCCAGTTCCACCGAATTAAACCACGCAAAATACCGCGCCAGTGCCAACACCAGCGCAATTTTAATCAGTTCTGACGGCTGAATATGAATCACCCCCAGGTTCAGCCACCTTTGCGCCCCCATACCTGTATGTCCAACGAATGTCACCAATACAATCATAATCAATGCGATTGCATAAATCAGATACGCAGATTTAATCCATGTTTTTATATTTGTAAATGCTGCGAAAAAGAACACCCCAAACCCTAACATGATTTTCATCAGTTGTGACAGCGCAAACGGCTTCCAATTACCGCCACCGGCCGAATACAGTACAACGATTGAAATTGCCAACACCATACACATTGGCACGAACAACCCCCATGAAAATCTGCTTAACTTTTCAGGGAACGTCATCATATTTGCATTTGAAACGCGTATTTGTCGTGCCATTACTTTAATCCTTTTAACAGTTCTTTCATAACGGCGGCAACGGTACGTGCGGCTGGGCCACTGCCACCGGCATGTTCTGTCACGACGCATACTGCATACTTTGGTTTATCTGTTGGTGCATATCCGACAAACAATCCGTGATTTCGCATTTGCCATTGCAGCTGTTCATTGGTCAGAACACCGCTTTGTCGTTCTTTCTTAGAAATACTGCGCACCTGGGACGTACCTGTTTTTCCACCCATATGCATACCATTAACATTAATTGCGCTGCCTGCGGCGGTTCCACCTTTTTTCAGCACCTGTTCCAATCCATTTAAAACATATTGGATATTTTTTTGTTGTAATTTCATACTGTCAAAATTCGGCTTTTTTGTATCCGCAATCAGTCGTGGAACAACGCGTTTGTTCGAAGATGCACGCGCCATCATAATTGCCAACTGCAAACAGTTTGCCAGAATAAACCCTTGGCCGATTCCTGAAATAACTGTATCGCCATGAACCCAACGCACACCGACCTGTTTTTCTTTCCAGTATCTGTCTGGCATAACGCCGGGCATTTCGCGCGACAATATGTTATCCATAAATGTTTCGGTCAACCCCAGTCGAATTGCCATATCTTTGATTGCGTCTATTCCGATACGCAGCGCAATCTGATAGAAATAAATATCGCACGAATGTTTCAGTGCCCCCGCCAGGTCGACGTATCCGTGTCCTTTTTCTTCCCAGCAATGATATCTGCGGTCACCATAATCCCAGTATCCCGGACAGAAAATTTTTTCTTTGGGATTAATTGCGCCTGATTCCAGCGCCGCCAACGCCACAACGATTTTGAATGTTGACCCCGGCGGGTACAAACCTTCGATTGCCTTGTTCATAAATGGTTTTGCGATATCATCCCGCAGGTTTTGAATATATTCGTCCGCATCATCTTCGCGGAACATATTCGGGTCAAAACTGGGCACAGAAACCATTGCCAGAATATCACCTGTTTCTATATCCAGCGCCACGCCACATCCCGACCTGTGTTTTGCCAGTGCATCATACATAACGCGCTGAACATTATCATTAATTGTTGTCTTTACATTTTGTCCAATTGTTGGTGCGACATATTGTGATTTATCTTCGCCTGTGATACGTCCCACTGCATTCGATATTAAAACAGTCTGTCCTGCGATGCCCTTCATCACATCGTCAAAACGTTTTTCCAGTCCTGTCACACCGGTTGTAAAGAAGGGTGCATTTGGAATTTGATTCTTAGGTTCGCCAACATATCCAAAAATTTGTGCGCCGGCCGGTCCCATTTCATAAATTCGTGCATATCCACTTTCCACGTGCAGTCCCGGCAAATTTTTTGCCTGTAATTTTGCCAACGCGTTCCAATCGGTATTTTCACTGACCAATACCGGTTGAAATTTAAGTTGTTTTTTTATCTTGGCACGTATTTTTTCGACACGTTTTTCCCGCAGATTTAAATCCCTTGCCACCGTTTCGACCAGGTTATCTATATCACGTGCCTCTTCTGGGATGATATAAATACGATAAATCGGTGCGTCGCGTGAAATAGGTGTCCCACTGCGTGTTAAAATTTTCCCGCGTTCGGGCATATTTATCTGTATACGATAAGAATTATTTTCGCTTTTCTTTTTATAGTCACGATAACTAAACACCTGCATCTGCAACATTCGTAACACCAACGCAGACGTTAACACCGCCCCTGCTGTTAAAAACAGGGCGCTGCGTCTATCAAAAGTTCTTGCAACTTCCTTGTCAATCATGTTGCACCCGTTCTATCAGTTTTGCGGTCGGTATATAAATCGCGGTTGCCATTATAAACATCCACCCCCCCCGCAGAATATTTATAAATGTAAAGTTTGTAATTACCTGAATAAACACAGCCACCCCAAAAAATACCATAAACGCCAGTATACCATACTTATCCATATGTGTTATATCAATATACGTCTGAAACCCATTTATTGCAAAGAACAAACAATACATCGCCAACCAAAAGCAAACTGTTTCAAAATTATAATCAATACACACACACATCAAAACGGAAAAAATCGGGAACCAGTTTACCGGTCTTGCAAAAGAACAAATGAAAACAGGCACAATTGCCAGTATTCCTGCTGGGTTCCAAAACGGGTGTGCCAACCGCCACAATCCGATTGTTAATAAAAACGGAAATGCGGCACGTAAAAAATTAATTATATTTTCTTTCATTTATATTCGTTTTTTGGTGTATCGAATTTCAGTACCATAACCCGTGAAATTTCGGCTGGATTTGCAACTGCGACATCTGTTTCATCAATCATTTCACCAACGATAAGTCCTGCTGGCAAAACCCCTGATATATTACTGGAAACCAGTTTTATTCCACGCACAGGTTGAAATTCAGGATTGCTAAAAAATCCCATTGTTGGATACTTTGACCCATTTCCTGTCATAAAACCATAAACGTCCGACCCAACAACACGCACAGCAATATTTGTATCTGCATCTGTCAGGGCCCGCACACGTGAAAAATTATTTGCGCTGTCAATTATAATTCCGGCCAGACGCATGTCAGTTGTTGCCACAACCATACCTGTTTCGACACCATCACGTCCACCCCGGTTTATTACATACGTATTATGCCCCAGTGCCCGATTATCATGAATAACATCTGCGATAACTGCGTCACGTGGCTGGGTACTTACCAGTCCTAATTCATTGGTTAATTTTTGATTTTCTTTTATTGCGATATCGCACAAATCCTTGTTTATCATTGCGGCGTCCAAACGCGCACGCAGTTCTTTATTTTCTTCGCGCAGTGATGAAACCTGTGTAATTGCACTGAACGTATTTCCGATGACCCGAAACGGCCACGTAATGACATCCCCCACCACCTGGGCCACAGGCACAACCACATGTCCCAATGCATTCATAATTGCATAGTCTGGTTTTGCAACCATGATGTATATAAACAGAACCGGCAACACCGCCGCCGTTGCGACCGCGCGAATCAAAGGGTATATTTTGGAAGATATCTTATTTTGTTTCATCGGGCATTACTTTAACCCCAAAAAGTCAGATATTCAATAAAAACTTGATTTTTGAAATAAATCTGGCAAAATAGGCACAGTCAAAGTGGCAGGCATTGCCACCAGACACTAAAAACTATCTAGAAATAAAAGGATATAAAATGCCAAAATTAAAGACCAAGTCGTACTTGAAAAAACGTGCGTCTATGACCGCGACCGGTAAAATCCGTGTTGCACGCAACTCTCATAAAAAACTGTTGCGCAAGAAATCTGCCCGCGCAAACAAGGCAGGTGCAAAACCACAGTATTTGAATGAAAACATGGTGGGTCAGGCAAAAATCCTGGCACCATACGGTTTGAAATAAGGGGGTAACAGGTCATGGCAAGAGTAAAACGCGGTACAACCGTTAAACAAAAGCACAATAAAATCTTAGCACGTGCCAAGGGTTACCTGGGCCGTCATCATTCAACATATCGCGCTGCCCGTGAAAAAACGGAAAAGGCGGGTCAGTATGCATATCGCGATCGTCGCGTTAAAAAACGTGAATTTCGTGGTTTGTGGATTGTCCGTATCAATGCAGCGGTACGCGCAAATGGTATGACTTACAGCCAGTTTATGAATGGCCTGAAAAAGGCAGGCGTCGCCCTGGACCGCAAGGTTTTGGCCGAAATGGCATATGCAGGTGATGCAAACTTCGTCAAATTGGTTGACACAGCGAAACGATTTAACAACGCCGAAAGTAAATAATACCTTGTCGGCGGGGTATCTGTTTTGTAATAATAAAGGCCGTCGTATGACGGCTTTTTTAAATGTTTTAAGGTAAGAATCATGCACGAACAAATAAAAAATATTAATACATTGGAAGATTTACAGGCGCTGTACACCGCAACATTTGGCAAAAATGGCACAATGACGGCGCGCCTGAAAGAGATGAAAAATCTGGATAACGACGCGCGCGCGGCATTAAACCGTGAAAACACGGAACTGCGCGAATTATTTAAAACACGCCAGATTGAAATTGAAAATGCGGTATTGATGGCGGGCCTGCAGAAACAGAAATTGGATATGTCTTTGAATCCAATGCCAGAAAATCGTGGTACATTACACCCACTGACCCAAAGTCTGTCTGAAATATCGGCAATTTTGGAATCGTTTGGTTATACGATGTACACAGGTCCTGAAATCGAAGATGATTGGCATAATTTTACTGCATTGAACACCCCAATGCATCACCCTGCCCGTGATATGCAGGATTCATTCTTTTTGCCAAATGGCAATGTGTTGCGCACGCAAACATCTGCGATTCAAATTCGTGCGATGGAAACAGATGGTGTACCAATTAAAATGTTCGGCATTGGTTCGACATATCGCAAAGAAATGGACGCAACACACAGCCCGATGTTCCATCAAATCGAAGGTTTATATATCGACAAAGATATCACTATGTCGGATTTAATTGCGGATGTTCGTGCATTTTTATCGCGATATTTTGGCATTGAAAACGTTGAATTACGCATTCGTCCATCATACTTTCCGTTTACAGACCCATCCATTGAAATTGACTTAAAATGGCAGGGTGGCAAATGGCTGGAAATCATGGGATCTGGGATGGTTCATCCAAATGTATTGCGCAATTGTGGTATTGACCCCGATGTTTACCAGGGTTTTGCGTTTGGTTTTGGTTGGGACCGATTGGCGATGTTAAAGTACGGTCTGAACGACATCCGTCAATTTTACGACAGTGATGTGCGCTGGCTGAAAAAATCTGGATTTTAATGTGGGGGTAAAAAATGAAGTGGACATATGATTGGTTAACAGAATATTTAAAAACAGACGCATCTGCGGACGTGATTGCCGATACTTTGACCAGAATCGGGCTCGAAGTAGAAGACCTGCAATCACCTGTTTCCCCAATTGCGGCAAAAATTATTGAATGCAAACCACATGAAAACAGTGACCATCTGCACGTGTTAATGGTTGATGATGGCACGCCCACCCCGCGCCAGGTTGTATGTGGTGCGCCAAACGCGTGCGTGGGGCTTATATCTGCGTTGGCAACGCCCGGCTGCATAATTGATGGGCATGAAATTACATCTGGCAAATTGCGTGGGGTTGTATCGAATGGCATGATGTGTTCTGCGCGCGAATTGGGAATTGGCGACGACCACAGTGGCATTATTGAATTGCCGTCCGACACAAAAATTGGAACGCCTGTTATTGAATCCAAGACTGTATTTGACGCCGGTATCACACCAAACCGCCCTGATTATTTATCAGTTCGTGGCATTGCGCGTGACCTGGCTGCGGCGGGGGTTGGTGAATATATTGCACCAAAAGACGGCGAATTTAAATCTGTTGCGGGCGCGCGTTCTGTAAAACTGGAAACACAAAAATGTCGTGCATATAAAATGGTTGAAATTCATGGCATTGATATCGCCCCCAGTGATAAAAAGATTGCGTCACGCCTGCGTGCGATTGGGATAAATCCGAAAAATGCCCCAATTGACGCAACGAATTATATCTGTTATGACATGGCGCAACCAATGCACTGTTTTGACGCAGACGAAATCGATGGCGACATTGTTGTGCGTAATGCGCGCACCGGTGAAAAGTTCACAGACCTGTTCGGCACAGAACATGAATTAACCGACAATGACGTTGTTATTACCGATGCGTCGGGCATATTGGCATTGGCGGGTGTTATCGGTGGTGCGCGTGGTGCAACGACTGAAAAAACAAAGAATATCATCTTGGAATCCGCATACTTTGACCCAGTATCTGTCCGTAAATCTGCGAAAAGATTGGGAATATCGACCGACGCATCATATCGCTATGAACGTGGTATTGACCCAACAATCACCGGTCCGGCCGCCATGCGTGCCACAGACATAATTATGTCCCAGTGTGGTGGAAAAATTGTCGGCGCATTTTCTGCTGGCACAGATTCTGGGGCGGACATAAAAATCAAATACACGCCATCGTATTTCATGAAAAAAACCGGATTTGATATTCCGTCTGAAACGCAACATGAAATTCTGACGCGTCTTGGGTACGATATAAAAACGTCTGGTGATAATTGGGTGTTAACACCACCTTCGTCACGTGTAGACGTCCAAATCCCAGAAACAATTGTGGCGGATTTGTTGCGTATATATGGATATGACAAAATTGCGACATCGTCTGCGCATACCATTGGTGACGCGCGTCCACACGACACACACGAAATGGATATCAAGACGTTGTTGTCATCACGTGGCCTGAACGAATGCCGTTCATTTGGTTTTGGGAATCTGGTAACCGAACAATTGTTATCGGATAAAACAAATATTCAGATTGCCAATCCAATAACTGCGGATTATGACACAATGCGTAACGGACTGTTGTGTGGATTGTTAACCGCGGTGTCAAATAATGAAAAACGCGGATACCCAGATTTGAATTTATTTGAATTGGGCACGGTATTTGATGGTGACGCGCCGGGTGGGCAACATACATCGCTGTGCATTGTTCGCACGGGCGCCACATCGCCACGGCATTGGACTGGGCGTAATAGAAATGTTGATGTTTACGATGTGAAATCAGACCTGATTGCATTAATGTCGGGCCAGCGTTTCACAGTTTCAACAGACAACCCGCCACGCTGGGCGCATCCATATCGCTATGCGGCCATATATCAGGGTAAAAAGCAAATTGCTCAATTTGGTGAATTGCACCCATCGGTTGCGAAAAAATTACGCATTAAAACGAATGTGGTTATTGCAATTGCAGATGATGTAAAAAATCTGCCATCTCGTCGTCGTGGCACGGCACCGGTATTATCTGAATTCCAACCTATAACGCGTGATTTTGCGTTTATCACAGATTCAGATACAATGGCGGAAAAATTGACATCTGTGGCGCGTTCTGCGGACAGTCGTATCACCGACATTGTTGTCTTTGACGCGTTTGATTTATCGAACGGGAAAAAATCCATTGCATTTACAATTACAATTCAACCGACGGACAACATGTCCGACACAGATTTGATGGCCGTGCAAAATGCGGTTATATCTGCGGTTGAAAAAAAGTGTAATGCGCAAATTCGCGATAAATAAAAATGTTAAAAAAAGCCGGCAAATGCCGGTTTTTTTAACGATATTTCATATGGTTTTTAAACAAAACACACTTTACAATTTCGCATGCATTTTTTTCAGACGTAACACCCGCTTTGACAATCTTGTTGCAAGGCTGTTCTGTTAACTTGCAATATGGAACCTCATTTTTATACGTATACATACCAGCAATATTTTTTATATCTTTATTATCTGGTTCCTTTTTATTAGTAATCATGAACAATTCATCCAAAATTTTTTGTCCAGACCAGGTTTTCATACGTGCCTCTATCTCAACAGAAAACTTGATATCATACTTGCTTTCTAGTTCTGTAAGCAATTCTAACATATCCAAAGAATCAAACCCCGCACATTGTGTCAAGAAAAGTTCTTCATTCAAATGACTTTTTAGAACATCCACTGGAATATGTGAATAACGAGAAACCTTTTCTAAAAAGAATTTTTCAATATTTTCTCTATCGGTTTTTTTTTGCACAAATTTCATGTATAACCTCTTTTTAATAGACATAAAATATCATATTATTCAGATTTGTCAACTTTGATGTTTGTTTTCTATTTTATTTGATAAGAAAAAAATCCCGCAAATGCGGGATTTATTAATACATAGTCTGCAACACATGCTTATTTTTATCCAGATTCGATAACATTTTTCCACTGCCACATGCGACGCATGCCAATGGGTTATCGACCAAGAACGCTGGCAAACCGGTTGCAGCACGAATTGCGACATCCAATCCACGTAACATTGACCCGCCACCTGTCATCGCGATACCTAAATCTGCAATATCTGCGGAAAGTTCAGGCGGTGTTAATTCCAGTGCCTGACGAACGGTATCAACAATCTTGGACACTGTCTGTGCCAATGCCCCTGCGACCTGTGTTTCTGTAATAACTGTTTCGCGTGGTGTCCCAGACAGCAAATCGCGCCCTTTGATTTTCATGGTCAGTTCATTTGCCTTGTCCTTTGGTGCGATTGCGGTTCCGATACGTTTTTTAATTTCTTCGGCTGTATTTTCCCCGATTAACAGGTTCTTACTTTTTCGCACAAAGTCAATGATATCAACATCCATCTGATCGCCTGCTGTGCGGACGGCATTTGAATACACGATACCCCCCAGTGACATAACCGCAACCTCGGTCGTGCCACCACCAATATCCAGCACCATCGACCCCAGTGGTTTTTCCACCGGCAGTCCTGCCCCAATTGCGGCGGCGGTTGATTCTTCGACAATAAATACTTTGCGTGCGCCTGCGGCGTCTGCCGCCTCTTGAATTGCGCGTCGTTCCACCTGGGTTGCACACGAAGGCACGCAAATAATAATCAGCGGTGCCGCCAATGGGTTTTTATGGTGCACCTTGCGAATAAAGTATTTTATCATTTCTTCGGCAACTTCAAAGTCTGCGATAACCCCATCGCGCAATGGTCGCACAGCGGAAATTGTCCCGGGTGTACGTCCGAACATCTGCTTTGCCTCGGTCCCTACGGCCAAGATTTCTTTGCGTCCCATCAGGCGGTTTTCAGCCACCGCCACAACAGATGGTTCGTTTAATACGATTCCGCGTCCCTTTACATAAATCAATGTATTTGCAGTTCCTAAATCAATTGCCATATCTGCCGAAAAGAATTTCATCAACCAGTTATACATATTTTTCCCCATAAATTACGATTTTTTTGAACTATAAATCACAGTATTGAAAAAATCAAGGCGCGCCAACAAATTTATTTGATTAATCAGATATTATGGTATTATATCCGCACTATGATAAGAGATACTATAAAAAATCATGCTGACTTTGCGATGGGCGAAAACGACCCAGTGGCGAAAAGTGCATATTTTCTGGTTCGCGCTAAACGCGCAAAAATCCCAGATGATGCCCGATACGGTATGATTGTGACTAAAAAGACCTTCAAGCATGCGGTTGACCGCAATCGTGCCAAACGTATGTTGCGTGATTGGATTGCGCATTGTGAACATATGATGTGCCCAGAATGGGATTATGTTTTTATTATCCGCCGTGCGATAATCGAAGCCGACCGTACATCTGGTCGCGTTGCGATGAAAAAGGCGCTAAATTATCTGCGCAAACAGGAAATAAATGCCGAATAAATTATCTGTTTTTCAGCGCGCATCAATTGCCATGGTACGGTTTTATCAATGTGCGTTATCACCTATATTCGGTGGTCGTGCGGCATGCCGTTTTACCCCAACCTGCAGTGAATACACCCGTACAGCGATTGAAAAATACGGTGCACTTCGTGGCTGCTGGATGGGCATAAAAAGAATTTGCAGATGTCGTCCTGGGGGTGGGTATGGATTCGACCCTGTTCCTTGACAATGTTTGCATATGTGGTACAATTTACCATACGCATGATGGTAAAATATTATACATAAAGGATTAAATATGTCATTTCGTGCAACCGTTGAATCTATGTCAAAAATCATGGATGAAATGGGGATTACAGAACTGGATTTAGAGCGTCAGTTTTTATTTGGCGTATATCGTAAACATATTCATTTATCAAAACAACAGGCTGTTGCTGTGGCATCTGCGCCAGTATCTGGCGATGCAGCGCCTGTAAAATCATCTGAAACGACAAAGCCTGTTGTTAACGGATACGCATTAAAATCACCAATGGTCGGTGTTGTATATCTGGCACCAGAACCCGGGGCAGACGCATTTGTATCTGTGGGAAAGCAGATACATGCCGGTGACACCGTCGCCTTGGTTGAAGCTATGAAGACATTTAACCCGATAAAATCTGATCGTGACGGCATTATCAAAGAAATATTGGTATCTGATGGTGCGGCCGTTGAATTTGATCAACCATTGATTGTTATTGAATAAAAGCATATAAAATGCCACAAATAAAGAAAGTATTAATTGCAAATCGTGGGGAAATTGCCCTGCGCATTATTCGTGCATGTCGTGACATGGGGATACGTACGGTTGCGGTTTATTCGACTGTTGATCGTGATGCCATGCATGTACAATTGGCGGATGAATCTGTATGTATTGGTCCAGGTCCTGCGCGTGAATCTTATTTAAATGAATCTGCGATATTAACGGCGGCATTATTAACAAATTCGGATGCAATTCATCCTGGGTATGGTTTTTTATCTGAACGTGCGGACTTTGCGCACAAGGTTGAACAGCATGGCATGATATGGGTTGGTCCATCCCCTGAAATGATTACCAAAATGGGGGACAAAGTTAATGCCAAGCGTACTGCGATTGAATGTGGTCTGCCGGTTGTTCCGGGTTCTGATGGCGCGATTGAATCGTTGGAACATGCGCTGGACGTTGCGGCAAAGATTGGATATCCCATTATGTTAAAGGCATCTGCCGGTGGTGGTGGTCGTGGTATGCGTCCTGTTATGTCGGCGGACGAAATGTCTGATGCGTACCAGCTGACCAAGAACGAAGCCGCATCTGCATTTGGCGACGACACGTTATATATGGAAAAATTGTTAACCCACCCACGTCACATTGAATTTCAGGTTTTGGGCGACAAACATGGCAACGTTGTAATTTTTGGTGAACGCGATTGTTCCTTGCAGCGTCGCAATCAAAAGGTTATGGAAGAATGCCCAGCCGCC
This sequence comes from Alphaproteobacteria bacterium, assembly GCA_017383325.1. The sequence goes on from JAFNYG010000029.1 coordinate 12,480, forward strand.
ATTTTAACCCAGAAACAGCGTGACGATATGATAGAGGTATGCAAATCTGCTGCGAAAAAAATGGGTTATACAAATGCGGGCACATTTGAATTCATGTTCGAAGATGGCAAATTTTATTTTCTGGAAATGAACACCAGGTTGCAGGTCGAACATCCTGTCACAGAAATGGTATATGGTGTTGATTTGGTTCGCGAACAGATACGCATTGCAGCGGGTGAAAAACTTGGATACACACAGTCAAATGTAATTCCGAACGGCCATGCGATTGAATTTCGCATCAATGCCGAAGATTCTGAAACATTTATTCCAAATCCCGGCAAAATTACATTGTATGCGCCATCGGGCGGAATGGGTGTCCGCGTGGACAGTGCGGTCTATACCGGCTATACAATTCCACCGACATATGATTCAATGATTGCAAAGTTAATTGTTCACGCGCAAAATCGTCCAGCGTGCATTATGCGTGCTGCGCGTGCACTGGATGAATTCGTTATCGAAGGTGTAAAAACAACAATCCCACTTCAACAGCGTTTATTGCGGAACAAGGATGTAAAACAATTGAACTTTGACAATAAATGGCTTGAAAAATTCTTAAAAAAAGACTGATAAAAATCCCCTGAAAATGGGGATTTTATTAATTTAAAATTTTCACATATTCGCGTGCGACTTTTTTTATACCGCGCGTTTTGAATGCGATTGTTAATATTGCACCACCATCTTCGATAACGACCCCTGCCCCCAGTTCTTCGTGCGACACCAATTTGCCAAGCATTGATACAGGACGCGAAATTTTTGGTTTTTCTGTGGTCGCATGATTGTGCATGGGCGCATATGCCCGCGGACCACCGCCTTGGAAATCCAGATATTTATTATCCATTTCTGTGATAAACCGACTGGGTGAATTATATGTACGTGTTCCAAACACAAATCGTGTCATTGCGTTTGAAATAACACAACGTTTCTGGGCCCGCGTTATTGCAACATACGCCAGGCGCCGTTCTTCTTCGATTGCGCCTTCATTAATTGCTTTATCATTTGGGAAAATACCATCTTCCCATGCGGGCAAGAACACCGTATCAAATTCCAGTCCCTTGGCGGCATGGATTGTCATAATACTGACAGTATTTGTATTTTGCGCGGTATCATTTGCGTCATTGTCATCTGTCATCATCAGTGCCGCCTGTTCCAAGAATTCGGCCAGTGTACTGTATTTGGAAATAACCGACGTCAACAATTCACGAATATTTGATATCCGTTCGGGGGCATCTGCATCTTTGGAATCAGCCCACATTTTCATGTATCCCGTACGTTCCAGCAATTCTTTGGTGGCATCTTTTGGTGACATTGCCCCCCATTCGAAATCAAACGCAGACAGAAAATCATCGGCCGCGGCCTGTAATTTTGGTGCCAATTTTGCGCCACGCAAAGCATCCATCATCGTCAGACCACTTGCCTTTAAATTTGCGATTGCTTTGTCCCCAAATCCCCGTCGTGGTTTTGCAATTACACGCAAAAAAGACATATCATCGAACGGATACACCATCAGGCGCAGATACGCAATAACATCACGTATTTCCATGCGGTCATAGAACTTTGTTGCACCAATTAATTTATATGGAATGCCGCGCGATGCGAATTCTTCTTCGAATATTCGTGACAAACTGCCTGCACGAATCAACAGTGCGAATTTAGAAAAATCCGTTGTATCTGCCCGCACGATTGCGTCGGCGATTATTCGTGCCTCGTCCCTGTCTGTTGGCACGGTCAGAACATACACAGGTTCCCCGACTGAATCCGATTTTTCTGCACGTAAATCCTTGCCCAGGCGTCCTTGGTTGTGTCGAATTAACGAATTTGCCGCATTCAGAATGTTCGAAGTACTGCGATAATTTGTTTCCAGACGAATTATCTGGGCGTTTGGGAATGTTTTCTCAAAATTTAATATATGTTTTATTTCTGCGCCGCGCCATGAATATATCGATTGGTCATCATCCCCAACACAGCAAATATTTGGCGTTTCCACATCGCGCGTCAACATTTGCAGAAATTCCATTTGTGCATTATTTGTATCCTGGAATTCATCGACCAGAATATATTTAAATTGATTTTGATATCGTGCCAAAACGTCTGGATTTTTATCAAACAAATCCAAGACGCGCAAAATAATATCGCCAAAATCCACCGCATTCAACCGTGCCAATTCTGCGTTATACGCATTGAATAATTTGTCGGTGCATTTCAAAGCGACCAACCCTTTGTCTTTTTTTGCAGAAAATTCTTCGACGTAATCTGCCGGTGTTTTTGTTGTTGCCGTCAGCAAAGATTTTATAACGTTTTTCTGATCGTCTTCGCCGTAAATTATAAAGTCCCGTCGCAACCCGGCGCGTTCTGCGTTACTGCGCAAGATTCGCAAACAAATCGAATGGAATGTCCCGCACCATATATCACCTGGAAACCACGCGCCATCGGAAAAAGATTCCAGTCTTTTTTTCATTTCATTTGCGGCCTTGTTCGTGAATGTCAGGGCCAAAACCTGCCATGGCAATGCCATGTTGTTGTTCAAGATATATGCAATACGTGTGGTCAATACGCGTGTTTTTCCGGTACCTGCGCCGGACAATACTAATAATGGTCCGGTGGTTGTTTCGACCGCCATGCGTTGTTCGTTATTAAGATTTTCTAGCATTAATTTCATCGTTCCATTATAATACCCGCGACAATTATTATCAAGGGCTGGGATTGGAAATGAAACGTGTAATTTGTTTTGACATTGAAACGACTGGGTTTGAATATATGCGTGGCGACCGTGTGATTGAAATTGGCGCGGTAGAGGTTATAGACGGCAAAATCACCGACAATTCATTTCATGAATACATTAATCCAGATGGAAAAATAATCCCGCCTGATACATACATGGTTCACAAGATTTCCAATGCTTTTTTGGAAGATAAACCAAAAATGGCGGCGGTTGCACCACGTTTTCTGGAATTTATCGGGGACAGTCCGATTGTCGCGCACAATGGCATGGACTTTGACTTTCCGTTTGTAAATTATGAATTAAATAAACTGGGGTTGCGCCCAATTCCACGCGAACAGATGATGGATACGCTGGTAATTGCGCGAAATCGCGTCTTTGGTCCAAAAAGTTATACATTAGACGCATTGGCAAAATGGTATGGAATATCACTGACTGCGCGTGCGGACGCGCATGGTGCATTAATCGACTCGGAAATCCTGGCCAAGGTGTACCTGGAACTTGAAAATACCGCCCCTGCCCCAGATGTTTCTGAAATTATTGCCAAACAGCATGCCGCCATGTTGGCCCACCCAAAGGTTGGTGGCGATTTTCCATATCGAAAATTTGAAATTCCTGCACCAGACCTGGAAAACCACCGGGCATTTATGGAAAAAATTAATAAATAAAAATGCCGGCATTTGCCGGCTTTTTCGTTACATTCTGGGGCCACGCATTGGGTTCATTCTTTGTTGTGGATTTGCAGACGTCATACCAACCCGTCCGACAATAATTTTATCACCCATTTGAATTTCATCTGAAATAATTTCAGATTCTGTTGCAGTCACCAATCCCTTGGTGTATGGAACCAATATAACATCGTCCCCCCGCATAATTGCCAGATGTGTCACAGGTGTTGCGCCATTGACAATATCTGAATCCAGAAAGTTTGTAAAATTTCGTACCAAGAACGCAGAATTTGCCGCCCGCCATACATTATTTCTTTCTGAAATAACGATTGTTACAAATGCGGTCATACCCGGCATCAAACGCAATTGTGTATTGTCTACATCAATAACAACGGTATAAACAACGACGTTTGATGTTGTTGTTGGTGACAGTCTGATTTGTCGTACGACGCCATCAAAATTTTCTGTTGGATACGCATCAACAGTAAATGTAACAGGTTGTCCTTCTTTGATAACGCCGATATCTGCCTCGGACACAGCGGTTTCGATTTGCATTTTTGTTAAATCTTCGGCGATTTCGAACAAATCAGGTGTCTGGAAAGACGCCGCAACAGTTTGTCCGACATCAACCTTGCGCGAAATGACGGTGCCATCGACTGGGGAAACAATTGTTGCGTATCCCAGGTTTGTCACTGCGCGATCATATGTTGATTGTGCACGTTTCACAGATTGTTCGGCCTGTTCATACTGTGTCTGCGATTGTTCCATTTCGGCGCGCGCGATAAAGTCTTCTGCGTATAATGTTTTATTGCGTTCATATTCGCTTTTTGCGAAATTTCGTTGTGAAATCGCGCTGTCCAATGACGCCTTTGATTCATCGACACTTGCCTGCAAGACAGATGGTTCAATTGTTAATAAAACATCGCCTTTTTTTACCTTGCTGTTAAAATCCACATACAGGTTATCGATTGTACCCGACACCTGGGACCCGACATTAACGGTATTAACAGGTTGTATTTCACCTGTTGCGGTCACGACCTGTCGCAGGTCCCCGCGTGTAATATTCAGCGTAATAAATTCACCTGGTTTTTTTGATGTGCCACCAAATATTAACCATGCGCCAATTATCGCCGCCATTGCCATCAGTACCCACCACTTTTTACGCCACAGCCATCCAAACACGCGACGCGTAACAGATTTTTTTGGTTGTCCAGATTCAGTTGTTTTATTGTTTTTCATGTTCTTTACCCTTGTCCAATTCTGTCTTGATTTCACCAACGGCCAATGCGACGGCTGCGCGTTTTGTAAACAAATCATATCTGGCGGCGTTATTTTGCTTTTCCGCATTCAGCAATTCAGACTGCGCCGTCTGCCAATCCAGCATTGTTGCCCGTCCCACTTTGTACATACCGGCGGTTACGCGTTCAGATTCTGTTGCAGATTTCAGCAGTGTTTCGGTTTGACTTAACAGCGTCAAGGCTGTCTTGTAATTATGATATGCTGTGAATATATCCAGTGTTGCATTATCATTTGTTTGACGTTCGATTTCGACCGCGCGGTCATAGTTTGCCGCCGCCGCCCGCGCATTATACAGGTTTGCGAATCCTGCAAACAGTGGCATTGATGCGCGGATGCCGATACTGCCACTGACTTTGTCTTGGCCTGCGCCAAATGTTTCAGACGGTGTATCGTTCCACGACACAGAACCCGACGCAGAAATTGACGGCAGATTGCTAAGGAAAATGCTGTTTCTGCGGTGCCACGCGGCATCTTTGTTTGCGGTTGCGCGCAATAAATCAGGGCGTGTTTTTTGTGCCTGTTCAAATAATTCTTCCAGTGATTTTGTTTCCTGTGGTGTACCGATTTCTGATGGCAAATCTGCAATTTCGATTTCCGCATTTGCCGGGAAAGACAGCTTGCTAAGCAGGGTTCCCTTGGCGATTTCGCGGTTATTTTTTGCGCGTTCCAAATCCAAATCACGCCCAGCCAATGTTGTATCTGCCTTTAACACATCTGCCTTGGCAACTGCGCCGGCCTTGAATTTTTTTTGCGCTGTATCACGCGCGGTCTGTGCGACTGTCCGCAGCATTTGCGCCGATTCAACATCTGCATCTGCATTTAATAATGCATAGTATGCCCCGATTATGCTGTAAACATAGTTTTGGACACTTTCGTCATAATCAAAGCCCGCCGCGCGCCACGCGTATATAGACTGTTTAACATCAGAAAATCTTTTGCCGAAATCAAAAATCAAATATGACGCAGACAGCGATGCGCCATACGACCAATCGCCCCATTGTTCGTTTCTGTACGGCAAAGACGCATTTGCAGACGCATTAACACTGGGCAAATAATCGGCATATCCGGCATTTTTTGCAAATCGTGCAGATTCATACGCCATAAACGCGGCGGCGGTTTGCGGGTTACGGCACAGCCCCAATTCAATAACCTGTGGCAGGTTTAATTTGCCATCCGGCACATCTGTGCGTGTCATACAGTTATTATCTGCCGCACCGGCACAAAATGGCATTAACGCCAGAATAAAAAAAGACAGTTTTTTCATATAAAATCTCTCTCGGAATAACAATATATTAAATTATACAATTTTTATGTTGAATTACAATTTATTTTTGCGTAATATGGTCACACAAAGTTCAGGCCTGGTGGCAGAGTGGTTATGCAGAGGACTGCAAATCCTTGGATGCCGGTTCGATTCCGACCCAGGCCTCCACTATAAAACACCCCAAAATGGGGTGTTTTTTTAAAGTTTTCATTTATCTTTTTACAAAAAACATTATCTAATCGGGAGTCATTATCTTTTTACAAAAACCATTATCTAATCGGGAATCATTATCGCATTTGCATAAACCATCTACCATTACGAAAGAGCTATTGCATACGCATGTTCCATATGTGTTTCGTGTGCTGTATGGTGTGCATTCCGGCACACATGATGTTCCCCATGCCTGATATCCGGTCTTACATTTACATCTGGCATTAACACATTTTTTGTTGTTTCCAATATTATCGGCATCGCATTCTGTCGACTGATACTCTGAATTATCTGGACACAATAACGACTGATAGAACATTTCGGATATGCTGTTTATACATTTTTCTTTGTTTGTGTCTGTGTCTGTTGTGGGGCAATTGATTGTATCGCCATTAAACACTGCATATGCACACGTCAGTGCAACATTCCGACATGCCCCGCGCATTACATTATAAATGCCACTTACACTGGCGGATGACGACCACGCATTTACCTGGGTCACCTGTTGGTTATAGCATTGTGCGATATCTACCATACAACTGGACGCATATTTTGAAATGGCGTGTTGTTGCGCGGCACGAATATTAACCATTGCGCGCTGAACATAGTTCACAACAACATCGTTAAATGAAATGTATTTACCCGACGCATCATAGGACACACGCTGACACTTGTCCAAAACAGCGCGACACAGCCCTTCGTCGGTCACATTTTGTTTTGTACCAATTTTTTGTAATAAATATTTTGCAATGCATGACCCGTCATTACCACCCATGCCGCCAGCTGTTGCGTCTTTCCCGCAGCTAGCTTTACTTATTTCTTGTGAATTGTACGCATAATCTAAAAATTTATCATTAATTTTTGCATTGTTGTAATTTTTCATAAAATCGGTAATATCTGAAACCCTTTGTCCCAATACCACATTACCATTTTCGTCGATATATTTTTTTGTTGGGTCGACACATTTCAGGTAATCATCCCCACAGACCATATCGTCCTTCATACATGTTTCCAGTGCCCCGATACAAGCCTTGGCGTCATATTGGTTTTTGTTTTGCAGAACGGCCAATCGTGCCTTTTGCAACATGCGATTTGCACTGCGCACATTTGACACCAGCGTTTCGTTCATCTTAACCAAACCCTGTTCGTATGCGATACAGTCCTTATCAATCGCCAGGTCATAGTTCCCAGTTATCTGGGTGGTTGTTGCGCCGGCCCCCTTGCACTGTGTCAAAACGGAATTACAGCGTTTTTTTGCCGCGTTATATAATTCGCGCCCCCGCAGATTTGAAAAACTGGCGTTGTTTCCTGTGTTCAAAAAGTCCAGGCTGAATATATCGATTGCTTCCGATGAAAAATCCAAATCCAAATCCAGTCCGGTATACGTATCGGCAGAATACGATGTACTTGATGTTGGATCGCGGATTAAATCCTCGATTTCTTCCAGCATGTTGCGTGTCTCAGACGTGTCGACGGCCCCCGACAGCACCTCTTCTGCCTCGGTTTCAGTCATTATTGCGCGAATTTCGTCTGCAGACAGTCCGACATAGCGAATACGTTGTGCAACCTCGTTCAATTGGGTGTTTGCATCTTTTACCGCCTGTTCAACCTTGGTATACTGGCTCAGGTTTGCTGAACAAGAACACCTGCCTTGGTTTGCATCAATAACTGCACAGAATTGGTCCATACATTCGTTATACTGATCTTGGCATGACTTGTTCAGATTGGCGGTCTGTTCCAGGCGTTCCGTTGCATTTGCGATATCTTCGGATGTGGTTGTGGCCTTTCGCGATTTTACATTACGTACAACTTCGTCCAGATTAGATCCTGTCTGTGTGCCTGAATCATCAATTATTGCGCGTCCACCCACCTCTGCGGTGCTGGGGCGCAATGTTAATCCCGCGCGTCGCACGGCTGGGTTGCTGTTTATACTGGCATCAGACACGCGTTTGTTTCGTCCAACGGTATTCACGGTCACGTCCAGGTTTGAACGCGCTGATTTTAAATCTGTTTTATTTTCTGTGACGGCGCGTGTAATTATTCCTGTTCTGGATTGTACGGCCGGGGTATCAGGTGCGCCTGAAAAAATACGTGATACTGCACTGCGTCCAGGATTCTCTGCGACACGTTGTGTTATGTCGCGCGCAGATGTACCCATGTCTTTGTCGGCCGGAATTGCGCGCGATGCAACCACGTCCGCGGCAAATACACTGGGCGCAATAACCATAAACGCAAAAAAACAAGTCAGCAGTTTTTTCATTCTCTTGCGCGAATTATATCATAAAAAAACAATTAAGTCATTAAAAAGTCAACCGCAGCCCCGCCGAAATAAATGGTGTTTTCGATGTTATCCCGCTTGAAATCCATCCGTCAACGTTTTCGCTGTACTTGTATCTGAACGAAGCAACCGCCATATGGTCGATAAAATCATCGACATCGCTTTGCCATACACCTGTATCTGAAAGCATGTATGTCAGTGATATGCTGTATTTTAACAAATCATAACTGACGCCCGACCCGACGACAAACCCATCTGAAATATCGCCAATTGGGTTATTGTCATAAATCACGCGTGCGGTTGTCCCCCAGATCCAGCTGTTATATTGCAAATTCATGCCAATTGACATCTGTCCGCGCCAATCTGCGGTAACGCCGGGTGTATAAACCTCGTTATCAAAGTCGCGCGGATTGTCCATAAAAGACATCCCAATTGCGTACGCTGTTTTAATCTTTCCGGATGGCCGCCGGATTTTCATCCCTGCATCAACCGCCCAGTCGTAATTATTTGCAAATCCGGCCGCAGATACACCATACTGTACGCCGTTTGTTGGCGCAGACACGATGTTCACGCGTGGGTCACTGCGCCCAGATGTCAGTGTTGTATCTGCGATGATTGGGCCACTTGGTATAATTTTTTCGTTGTACAGCGGTCTGTCGTTTATACGCAGTCCCCCAACGTCGGGCAATCCGACACCTAATTTGCGTGCGATTGAATCGGTCAAACCAAATTCAATTCGCCCATAATCGCGTGATTCAATGTACCCGAATGTTTCGCGGGAAAAGTTCCCCTTGTCCAGGGCGGCTTTGTCCATTGCATACACAGCGCCCAGTTTATACGCATCATTTATTGCATATGTAAATTGTCCACGTGCGCGCCAATCCCCAATCCCCAGTGGCGATTCAAAATCAGGCTGAATCACACCGCCGGTCGCGAATCCTGTAATCTTTGCGGAAAAATTTCCCATATCGTATTGCAACGCATTTGCCGCATTCGGCATTAACAAGATTCCAGCCAATGCGATATATAATTTTTTTGTAATAAACATTTAATTTTGTTCCCCCGCGTCTTTCAGTATTGCATCACGCAGTTTATTATATGCGCGTTCTTCGATTTGTCGTACGCGTTCACGTGATATCCCATATTTTTGCGACAGCGCCTCTAACGTTGCGGCCGGTTGGGACAGGCGTCGTGCTGTTAAAATCGCACGATCGCGTTCTGACATTTTATCCAGGTGTTTTTTCAGCAAATCATATCCACGACGCCGAAATTCGATTTGTTCCAGTGTTTCTTCGATTGTGTCACGTCCATCCGTCATATTTGACAGAATATCCGTCGCGCCATCATCTGAATTCAGTGGTGCGTTCAGTGACACGTCGCGGGCCCCAACACGTGTTGCCATGCGTTCGACATCTTTTTCTGGCACGTCCAGATATTGTGCGATTTTTTTTGTTTGTTCATCGGACAGGTTGTTGTCCATTATCCCCAATGCACGTTTTGCCCGTGACAGGTTAAAGAACACACGTTTCTGGTTCGCAGATGTTCCAATTCGTACGATTGACCAGTTATTCAATATTGTTTCATAAATTTCTGCCTTGATCCAGAACATGGCATATGTTGAAAACCGAAACCCTTTGTCTGGGTCGAATTTCTGCAACGCCTGCATCAACCCCATATTACCACTGGCAATTAATTCACCGACCGGAATGCCATAGTTTTTATAATCGTACGCAACAGACACGACCAGTTTTAAATGACTGGCCACTAATTTTTCTGCGGCAAATTTATCCTGATTTTTGACCCATTTTATTGCGTATTCATATTCCTGCTCTGCGGTCAGCACAGGTATCTTTTGCACATTTTGAATGTATTGTGCCAGTGACGCATCATCACTGACGCCACGTGCTGCAACAATGCTGTTGATTTTTTTTGCTGGTAATGTGGTCTTGATTTCCTTGCTCATAACTTTTATAGTATACCATAAATTAATAATTATCAAGTACAGGAGATTTATAACATGACATCCATGCTGGAAAGAAATACAAAAGTCAAAGCGCCTAAAAAGACCCGCGCAGAACATATGGAAGATGCATTGTATCGCGAAGTTTGGGAAGACGTGAACAATGAAAAAACAATGCAGTTTATAAAAAAGTATTCAAAACATATGATTGTTGCCGCCTTGGCGATAATGATTATTGCGACTTCGGTGCAGATTGGCATTCGCACACATCGTGCGAACAAGATTGCCACCGCCACGGCGTATGAAACCGCCATTGAAAATACAGACGCGAACGCATTGGCGTCATTGTCGGACAATGCGTCTGGCGCCACGGCGGATTTGGCACTGTTTCAGTCATATTTACTGGACCAAGATGTTAATAAACTGGAAAAGCTGGCAAATGACGGCAATACGCGTGATTTTCGTGATTTGGCAAAATTGCATATTGTTGGCATTCGCGGGGATGAAATGTCGGCCAAAGATTTGGAAAAATATCTCTCAGACCTGGATACCAAGGCATCGCCATTTTATTACACTGCCCGTTTAACGGTTGCCCAGAAATATTTAGCATCGGGCGAATCTGAACGTGCGAACAAAATATTGGATGAAATCATTGCAGATAAAAATGCACCATCGGTTGTTTCTGCAACCGCGGCCAGTTTGCGTTAATGGGGGCCAATATGCACAAATGGTTGTCGGTTTTTTGTTGTGCGATTGCGTTATCTGCCTGTGACAAGCATGATCCAATTTTGCCGGGTGTGCGCACACCTGTATTTGACACGGCGCAAATTAACGTCCAGAACAAAACAATCACACAGATTCCAAATGCCGCGCACGTTGTTGATAATTCGTCATGTCCATACACCCAGGATTCGTCCAATGTGATATGGGATGGCCCGCGCAAGATTTTTTCTGGATTTCCGACTGGCAATACTGTTTCTGCAAAAACGTACCCTGTGTGCAGCGGGAAATACCTGTACGCTGGCCTGACCACAGGTGAATTGGTAAAGTTAAACCCTAAAACCCGTCAGATTATTTGGATTGCGGACATTTATCGCACCAGTAATATGACCGGTGGCGCATCGATGGTTGATATTATTGCGCCAATTGTACCATATAAAAACGCGGTCTATGCAGGTAGTCTAGGAGATGCGTTCTGCAGGATTTCCGCCGCGTCCGGGGACAAACAATGGTGCGTGAATGTTGGTGTTGGTGTGCCATTTGTAATTGCGGACTCTTATGCATTTGTGGTTGCCACGGACAGTAATTTATACGCGATTTCACTGCAAAATGGGGATGTTTATTGGCGTCAACCGGTAAAATCTCATGTTGCGCCAATATACCAAGACGGTAAAATCATTGTTGGTGATGAATGGTTTAGTATAGAAAACGGTAAAAAAGTACTGGACAAATAAAAAAATATATTATATCATTCATCCGCTTAACGAAGATCGGGTGTTTAGCTCAGTTGATTAGAGCATCTCGTTTACACCGAGAGGGTCGGGGGTTTGAGTCCCTCAACACCCACCAGAATTTAACCTCCGCCATGTGGCGGATTTTTTATCGAAAAAATGGACGGTCGTCATGAAAAAAGACATCAAGGAAACCCTAGAAATAATTGGTATGTGTGCTGTTTCTTATATTTTAGTTATGCAATTGAATTCTTTGATAGCCAAGGGACACACATCAGATCCAATGCCCATAAAGCAAGAACAGCAAGATTCAATAAAAAAGTTCTCAAACCCAGATACTCTTCGAACCTTGGCGGTATCTAAACTACAAAAAACCAGATAATATTTATTTTTTGTAATCGCGCAATTTTTAGTATAAGATATCATTGTTTATAGGAATCAAAGGAGATTTTATGAAAAAAGCAATTTCTACATTGGCTGTGCTGGCATTGGTGTCTGCGTGTACAACTGTTAATCCATATACTGGCCAGACCCAGACGGCAAAATCGACATGGGGTACTGCGATTGGTGCGACTGCCGGCGCCTTGATTGGCAGCACGCAAAGCAGCGAGGGCGCCCTGATTGGTGGATTGGCTGGTGCCGCGGTTGGTGGTGGCGTTGGTTATTACCTGGATGCCCAGGCTGCGGAATTGCGTGCCGAATTGGTATCAACTGGTGTCCAGGTTATCGAAGATAATGATAGTATTCGTCTAATAATGCCGGGTAATATAACATTCAAGACAGATTCATCAGATATAAATTCATCATTTTATCCTGTTTTGAACTCTGTGGCCAAGGTGTTGAACAAATATTCAAATTCAACGGTACTGGTGTCCGGTCATACAGACAGCACAGGCACCCCAGAATACAATCTGAATTTATCGCGTGAACGCGCGGGTTCGGTTGCCGCCTATCTGCAGGGCCAGGGTGTAAAATCATCACGCTTTGAAGTTATGGGGATGGGGTCTTCGAATCCTATTGCATCAAATTCATCCGCCCAGGGACGTTCGTTAAATCGTCGTGTAGAAATAAAAATTATTCCAAACAAATAAATCTTATTTGTTGGGTACTACAATAAAAAACACCGGCATTTGCCGGCGTTTTTTATATGTCTAGCTTTTTTTGCATTTCTGCCAATATGGGGGTGTCTATCCCTAAATCACGCGCGCGCGAAATTAATCCGTTCAGTGCAAAAATACCTTCGACGGTACCCTGGGGCGGATTACCCTGGGCGATTGCCATCCCACCGGCAAAGTTGCGGCTGGTTGCGCTGGTTGCGGACAAAAACAGGTCGCCAATTCCACATAGTCCCAAAAATGTTTGCATTTGCCCACCCATTGCAATGCCGATTTTCACAACTTCGTTCCATGCACGTGTAAATATCAGCGCACGTTCATTTTCGCCACCTGCGGCAATGCTGTTATATCCACAAATTAGTGCAACCGCATTTTTGCCAACACCGCATACCTGGGTTCCGATTGTGTCCTGGCTGATTTCCAGGTACAGTTTGTTCAGTGCGCCCTGCCCTGCGACAATTGCGTTATTTGTTCCGGCCAGTGTTGAACCTGTTTGGATTCCACGTGCGACCTCTGCGGCGAATTGTGGGCCCGACAAAACCCCAAAATCGACACATTCCGGCAGTTCTGCCTGCAGTATCTCGGACATGAATTGTCCTGTGCTGCTTTCTGCGCCTTTGGTGCAAATAATAACAGGCTGGCCGTTATACGCATTTCGCGCATTTCGCAGCGTTTCGCGAAAGAATACCCCCGGCGTCACAATCAGCCATACATCCGTATTCTTTAAATCCGCCATATCTGCGGTAATTCGAATATTTTGTGGCATTTGCACGCCTTCGAAATCCTTGTGTTCACCATCATAAGACCATAAAACAACATCTGCCCCACCCCGCGCAGATACAATTGCCAATGCCGATCCCCATGCACCTGCACCAATTACACCAACTTTCATTTTATATTCCTTATTTTTCTTTCTAATTGGGGGACAACTGTTAATCCATCATCAGATAATTCAATTGCGCGTGCATAGGAATCAAGCGCTTTGTCCAACTCGCCCTTTGCTGCGTATATGTCACCCAAGTTTTCAAACAAAGAAGAACATGTCTCAGACACTTCGCCTACGCGTTCTAACACCTCCAGCGCGGCATCCAGTCCTTCTCGTTGTGCGATTACAACCCCCAGCGTATCCCACGCCAGTATATCAGACGGATTGTACCGCACTAGATTCATTGCGTATTCATACGCATTATCCAGTTCACGATTTTGTTTTGCCCAAATTTTTGCCTGCAAAGACAGTATTTCTGGGTCCATCAATAATGCCTCTGATGCTTTGCGAATATCTTTTTGCGCGGCATTCAGATCACCAAACGCGAAATTTATTTGCGCCCTGCTCTTGATAAAGAATGCCCTTCCCGTGTCGGTTAATTTTTCTTCTTTTAATGCGCGGTCAATCACGCGTATCGCGGCGCGTTTTTTTCCGTGCTGAATATTATGCCCAACCAGCTTATTCACCGCAGGCACAAACAGTGGGTGTTTTTTTGTCGCATTTTGCAGGGCTTCAATATCACCTGTTTTTTCTGCGTTGCGCAACAGGGCAAACAGATAAAACGGGCTGTCGCTTTTAATGTTTTTAAAATGTGCGTTGTAATCACCTGTGTTGTTCCAGTAATAATTCCCCAGGTAATATTCGATTGCGTCATTGCTTTGTGCGAATTGTGGGGCTGTAATTTGTGCGAATCTTAACAGTAATATCGCCAAATCAGAATACATCATAATTTGTGTGTGTGATACATTTTGCACCAGGCTGAATGCCAGTTGGTTTTTATACCCACTGTATACGGACCAATCCGGCACAGATTTATAGTTTATCATAAACATACCACCCGGTCTGGATGTAAAATCGCCATATAATTTTTCTGCGGCATCTGGCATGTTGTGGTGCACAAAGAACGACATTACATACAGATAATCATTTATGTTCATAAAGTCCGGGCTGACGGCCTGAAAGTTTTCTGCGGCTTTGTTTATATCGCCCTGCTCGGCATAGATTTGTCCACGAATAAATGCCTTCCATGAATCATGCGTTGGCAGTTTTTCTATGAATTGCAACGTGTTTGTATGGAAATCGTTTGCCACCCCGGACCAAATCCGCAATGGCGCCGTCAGCGCAGATTCGTCGTTTTTATGTCTTTTGTATAATTCTTTCCATTCATCATTTTGCACCAGATATGCGTCATATATCAGGTGTGCTGGCATGCTTTTTTCATTCTTTAACAGTTTTACATCCTGTGGCATGTGTCCACTTAAAAAATCTGATATATAAACCGTGTTTTGCACAATAGGATACTGCACGTCGCGCAGATTTTGTGTCAGTTGTGCGGCTGTGTTAAAATCATTTGTGTAAATTGCATGCTGTGCCGCCAAGAATGCGCCGTATTTCGTGGCCACAAATTCATAAGAATCTTGCTGTTTTGGTTGGCGTACGCTGTGCCAAACCAGCCCACCTGTGACTGCGATAACTGTAAATAAACTTATTGTGATAAATAAACTTTCTATTTTTCTCATAACTGTGCTAGAATAGCGCTTATGAACAATAAAGTCAAATTTGAACGTTATGCGCAACTGTTGCGCGAATGGTCTGGTCGCATGAATCTGGTCGCGCCCAGTACTTTGAACGATATTGAAACGCGTCACATCGCAGATTCTGCGCAATTGGCGGATGTTTTGCCACGCGACGTAGATATTATTGATTTGGGCAGTGGTGCTGGATTTCCGGGCATTGTTTTGGCGATTTTGGGCTGGCGCGTCACTTGTATCGAATCGATTGGAAAAAAAGTTGCGTTTTTAAACGCGGTCAAAGAAGATTTGGGGCTGGATAACCTGACAATTTATCATGGTCGGGTCGAAGATTTTGTCCGGCATTTACCGGCAAAAACGAATAATTTTGTATTCACTGCGCGTGCATTTGCGTCATTGGTTAAAATAATGGATTATGTTGCGCACACAAAATACCGGCTTTTTCTATTAAAAGGTCGCGAAATTGCCGGGGAAATTGATGTGGCGAAAGCGAAATATGAATTTGAATATGATTTAACGCCATCTAAAACCGGTGATGGCTTTATAATTTCTGTGCGTTTTTGCCGGTAATTTCATGTGAAATGCAAATTAACATGTTGAAAAAACACGCTATTTATAAAAATACCGGTGTTTGCCGGCTTTTTTTATCTTGTGTGAAGTTGTGATAATGTGATTTTGTGTTTTGCCAATGTTTCGCAAACAAGTTTGTTTACTATGTTAATTGTTTCTTGTCTTGTTTTTTCGCTTGCGCTGCGCCATGGGTTTATCGGGCCGTTTTTTGTTTCAAATTCCCACAGCGGGTCCCACATGTTAAGTTGTGGTAAAAAGAAACAGCGGTTGAATTTATAGCATTCTTTGTTAGGGGTATAGTCTATTGGTTTGTTTTTATATGCTTTTGCTATGGTGTTTACATAAAAACCACGCTCTACAGATGACAAAAAGTCTTTTGTTGCGTACTTTATTATTATGTCTGATACTGCAGAATCGTAAAACAATATGCCTGAAAATGTTTTTGTGTTTTGTTTATATGCAATGATTTCTTGGCATGCATCAATAACAAATTTTTTTGCTTGTGGCATATTGTTGTTGTTTTCTATACAGTATTCTATTCCTTCGACGATTTCTGCGGCGGGTGCCATGATTTCGTTAAATGCGGCAATTTGTGCGCGCACATAAGGGGTGTAGTTTTCTGTTTTTCTTGTCAAGATTGCTTTGCGGGCATGTTCGCGTTCGTGTCGCAGGGTGAATTTGTGGTAACTGTTGTTCAGGTTGCAACAATCGATAACGCGCCTGTCGTTGGTGTCTGCAACAAAATACGACAATTGGATTGTGTTAGATTTTATAAAGAATGCACCATTTGCCTTCTTGCCAAATTCCTTTGATGAATTTATGTTTACTGTGTCGATTTTGTATTTTAAATCTGGGATATTTATTTTTGTTGTTTTTGGCTTTGTTTGTGTTTGTACAGGTTTATGTTCTGTCCATGCAGAAAACAGCGCAACGGCGCCAAAAATCAAAGGTAGTGACCAAGATGTGTATTTCTTAAACTTCATATTGTTATTATAGCACAAAAATACGCTTTGTCAAGTATGGTTGCTTTTGTTTCATATGAAATTATTAATAATGTATTGATTTTTAATGTTTTTTATCGTTGTTTAGATAAATTCTTGACCGAATCGTATGTATTTTATAACCTGTACATGGAAAATTATGGAAGGGAATATGACACGGATTATTGCATTTGCAAATCAAAAGGGCGGGGTTGGTAAAACTACGACGGCCATCAATATTGGTGCGTCTTTGGCGGCGATAAAACAGCGTGTATTGTTGGTTGATTTGGATCAACAGGGCAATGCTGGGACCGGTCTGGGGTTTGAGCGTGCATCCCATTGTCAAAGTGTTTACGGTGTTATTATGGGTACGGCAAATGCGGCTGATAATATTTTGTCTACTGCGGTACCAGGGTTGCATTTGTTACCGTCGTCCCAGGCGTTGGCCGGCGCGGACGTAGATCTGCTGGATATAGAAAATCGTGAATTTCGTCTGCGCGACGCGTTGCGTCCAATAATGGAATATTATGATTATATACTGCTGGATTGTCCGCCGGCATTGGGGTATTTAACAATTAATGCATTGACGACGGCGGATTCTGTAATAATACCGTTGCAGTGCGAATTTTTTGCACTCGAAGGGGTTCAGCAATTAACAGACACAATCGATATTGTGCAAAAGAAATGGAATCCAGACTTGAATATTCTGGGGGTATTATTAACCATGTACGATCGTCGTTATGGTTTGACGCGTGCGGTTGACGAAGATGTGCGCAAAACATTTGGTGACATTGTGTTTAAAACGGTTGTTCCGCGCAATGTCCGCGTGTCTGAGGCACCATCCCACGGCAAACCGGCATTGTTTTATGATTTTAATTCAACCGGCGCCCAGGCATATTTGCGTGTCGCGACCGAGGTTGTAGAACGAACCACAGGGGGGACAGATGGCGAATAAATTTGGTTTAGGTCGTGGATTGGCGGATATTGGTGCGTCGCGTGGTGCGATACCTGACATATCATTGTTGACCCAGAATGAACGTGTTGTTGTCCGTCAAATACCGCTGGCGCAAATTGGGGCAAATCCTGATCAGCCACGCAAAACATTTTCAGAATCAGAATTGGCGGAATTGGCGGCATCTATCCGTGAAAAGGGTGTTTTACAACCTATTTTATTGCGCAGTGTATCTGGGCGTCCTTATATGTATGAAATTGTTGCCGGCGAACGTCGTTTTCGTGCGTCCAAGATTGCCGGACTTAGCGAGATTCCAGCCCTGGTAAAATCAATGGATGATAATAATGCGCGCGAAATCGCATTGATTGAAAATGTCCAGCGCGAAAATCTGAATCCAATCGAAGAAGCGCGTGCCTATAAAAATCTGATGGAATGTTGTGATTATGAATTGGATGATGTTTCGCGTCTTATTGGTAAATCGGCCAGTTATATTCGCAATATGCTGCGTTTAACGTCGTTGCCAGAATCTGTCCAAGGATTGGTAGAGCAGGGCGAGCTGTCTGCATCCCATGCGCGAACGATTGCGGTTGCAGAAAATCCGACCGAATTGGCGCACAAAATCATTGCACAGAAATTATCTGTTGCGGCAACTGATAAATTGGTAAAGACCGCGCCACGCGCCCAAAACACGCGCGCGCACACGCAAAAAACGATTGATGCTGCATCTGTTCGCGAGATTGAGGGACGTATAAAGTCTGCCCTGGGGGTGCCTGTAAAGTTGACTGAACGTCGCGGCGGGGCAGGGCAGATAACATTATCTTTTGCGACGCGCACCCAATTATACGAATTGGTTGAATCATTAACCAAATAAAAATGTTAAAAAAAAGCCGGCAAAAGCCGGCGTTTTTTATAAAACACAATAACATGTAAAATTGTTAATTATTTACCGGCCTTTGCCGGTGTTTTTAACATGTTTTTGCACTATGTGTATTTTTTTTGATTTTAATTGAAAGTTGGCAATTTTTTTTGTAGTCTGAACATGCGATAAAAAAATACAGGGGAAACATACGATGGACGACAAAAAATTATCATTTGAAGATGCTTATAAACAGCTAATGGAATTGGTGAAAAAGATGGAATCTGGCGAATTGCCGTTGGCGGATTCTGTTGCCGCCTATGAACAGGGGATAAAATTAAAGGCGTACTGTGAACAATTGTTAAAAGAAGCAGAATTAAAAATCGAAACCCTGAAAGTGGGTGCATAGTAAAAATACAACAGGTATTATCGTGGCAGACAAAGGCAAATTGACCCCCGTTATGCAGCAATATGTAGATATGAAGTCTGAAAATCCAGACGCGTTGCTGATGTTTCGTTTGGGGGATTTTTATGAATCTTTTTTCGAAGATGCCCGCACAATCAGTGCAGCATTGGGTTTGGTATTGACGGCGCGCGGCATCGACGGTGACGGCAATGATATTCCAATGTGTGGGATTCCGTGGCATGCGGCAGACAACTATTTTGGCCGCCTGGTACGTGCCGGGTACAAGGTTGCGTTGGTTGAACAAATGGAAACCCCCGCCCAGGCCAAGGCGCGCGGGCACAAGTTTATTGAACGTCGTGTTGTTCGTGTTTTAACGCCGGGTACATTGACGGATGAAAATTTATTAAGTCCCAAGAACTCGAATTTCCTGGTTGCGATTTCGCCCATTGGTGGTGGCAAATATGATATTGCAGGTTGTGATATTTCGACCGGTGAGTTTTTTATTGGTACCACGTCTGAACCGGTTGATGACCTGGTGCGCATTAACCCAGCCGAGGTTATTTTCCCATTTCACACCGCCGAAGAAAAAACGATTTCTAAATTGCGTGAATTGTTTAAATCGACCCCTGTTTATGAAAAGCTGTATCATCGCACAGACATAGACATGGTTGTATCGCGTGTGTTTGGTGGCGCGGTGGACGCGGGCACGGTTGCAAAAAATACAGATGGTGCGATATGCTTGCTTGCGGGGTATTTATTTAATACCCAACGTGACGCAACAATTACGTTTCGTGCACCATACACATTCAAATCAGGCCGCCAGTTGTTAATTGATTCTGCCACCTGGCGCAGTTTGGAAATAGATTCCCCGATTAACGACGGTGGTGCATGTTTGATTGATGTATTGGATGAAACGCGCACTGCGGCGGGGGCGCGCAAATTGCGTGCATATTTGCGCAGTTTGTCTGCGGACATTAACCAGATATCAGTGCGCCAATCGCACATATCGCATTTTATTTTGAATCCAGACATTTGTGCATTGGTCCAAGATATATTATCATCTGTTCCCGACGTTGGTCGTTCGTTATCGCGTCTGTTATCGGGGCGTGGCACGCCGCGCGACATGCGCAACATTACAGATTTCTTGGTTGTGTTGCCGCGCGCCCAGATTTTATCATCGCGTCTGGATGCGGGTTTTGCCCCTATGTTTGCTGAAATCAATACGCACGGCGAATTGTGTTCTAAACTAGTTCGAGCATTATCAGACGAACTGCCAACATTTTTCCGTGATGGCGGTGTGATACGTTCAGGTTTTGATGCGTCGCTGGATCATATGCGTGAATTATCCAATGGTGCGCGCGAAACAATTGCGGGTCTGCAGACGCAATATATATCCCAGACTGGCATAAACACCCTGAAAATAAAGTACAACAACATTCTGGGTTATTTTATCGAGGTTCCCAGTTCCCGTGCCGACGTGATGATGTCACCTGAATCTGGTTTTATTCATCGTCAAACGATGGCGGGTAACATGCGGTTTACGACATCGCGTCTGATTGACCTGGACAATGACGTTCGCAGTGCTGCGGAAAAAGCGGCCGCCATCGAAGAAGAAATTATCAAGACCCTGATTGACTATATCCGTGAAATCTCGGATGATTTATTGTCTGTGGCGGATCTGTTGGCGGATGCGGACGTTTGGACATCGCTAAGCTGTGTTGCAGACAAATATTCTTGGACGCGTCCGCAGATAACGGATGACTGTGCGTTCGACATTGTTGGTGGCCGTCACCCTGTGATTGAATCTGTCTTGCGTGCACATGGTGATAACTTTGTTAAGAACGATTGCAATCTGAATGCGCACGCAATTGCGTTGCTGACGGGGCCAAATATGGCGGGGAAATCGACATACCTGCGTCAAAATGCATTGATTGTTGTTCTGGCGCACCTGGGATCGTATGTTCCGGCTGTGTCTGCCACAATTGGCATTTGTGACCAGTTATTCAGTCGCGTTGGTGCTTCTGACAACCTGGCGGCGGGTCAGTCCACATTCATGGTAGAGATGAGCGAGACCGCCAACATCCTGAACCGTGCAACCAATCGTTCATTTATCATATTTGATGAAATAGGGCGGGGCACTGCAACCTATGATGGTATGGCAATTGCCCATGCGGTATTGGAATACCTGGACGAAATGCAGCCACGTACATTGTTTGCAACACATTATCATGAATTGACCGCACTGGTGTCGAATGACGGATTAAAGCATGCCGCGTGTCTGACGATTGACGTTCGCGAACATAACAATGAAATTGTATTTATGCATAAAATCGTTGCGGGTGTTGCAAATCGGTCTTATGGTATTCATGTGGCACGCATGGCGGGCATGCCGAAATCGGTTATTGCGCGCGCAGAATGTGTGCTAAGTGCGCTGGAATCGAACGAGCCTGTGATGCCATCACAGAATTGCGCGCCAAAGCCTGCGCCCACCCCAGCACCGAAAAAATCATGTGTTTCGGATAACGTGTCGCCACAGTTAAGTTTGTTTGGTTAATTAAAGGGATTTTTTATGATTATAAAACCAAAGTATGTTTTTCAAGCAAACTCGTGCAATCTTGTTCAGCAAGAATTTTCAACCAAGCAAGAATTATTAAACTTTATACACTCCTTTGATTTCAGAAATCTGTATGATTCAGATGGTAAACCAACATACGGAATTACCCGTGGTTTTCGCGACCATCAATTTCGGGTTGGTGCGCGCCTGGTGTTTGAAATCGATGGATACCAGGCAAAATCTAATATTATCTGGGGACCAAAATATTATGTCGGGCGTTCTGCAAATTGTACCAACAATATATTAAGGGTAGAAATGCCGGTTATTCCCGGGATACTGTATGGCAACCGGTATTATGAAGAATATAAAAAGATTCTTGCCAAAGATGATATGGTTTTTGACCCAGTTCGTATGTGCCAGGTTTATCCGCCATGCAAAGGTCGCCCGTCACAGTTGACACGATTTATCCAACAAATAGAAAAACAAAAATATAATCTGGACAAGGTAAGATGACACAATCTGGTTGGATAATTTTGGACAAAGATTCAGGGCTGTTTTCGCGAACGGCGGGTGGTCGCATTGCGCGTATGCTGGGCACGAAAAAGTTTGGACATATTGGCACGTTGGACCCGATGGCGACGGGCGTATTGCCGATTGCGATTGGGGACGCAACCAAAATGATACCATTTGTCGAAGACGCCGCCCCCCATGTCAAAGAATACCTGTTTTCGTGCCAGTTTGGTTTTGAAACCGATACACTGGATATCACCGGTACCGAAATTGTGCGCAATGATTTTGTGCCATGCGAATCTGATGTTCGTGCAGCATTACCGAAATTTATTGGTCGCATATCCCAGGTTCCACCGATTTATTCTGCGGTGCACGTATCTGGCGCGCGTGCGTATGAATTGGCGCGTCGTGGGCGTACGGTTGAAATCCCTGCGCGTGATGTTGAAATATTTGCGCTGGAACTGACGGATATTTGCGGGGATACGTGGCATTTTCGCATGCGCTGTTCCCCCGGCACATACGTGCGCAGCGTTGCGCGTGATATTGCAAAAATGTGTGGCACGTTTGCGACGGTTAACATGATACGTCGCACGCAAACGAACGGTTTTGATATAAAAGATGCCGTAAAACTTGATTTTCTGGAAAAAGTATTTAATAATAGTGGCAGTTTTGGTGAAAACCTGAAACCGGCGGATTTTGGACTGGGGGACATTCCGGTTTTTAATCTGTCTGATAAAGACGCTGGGTTTTATAAAAACGGTGGCTTTATTGAAACGGTTGCGGCATGCGGTCTGTATCGTGTTTATGCGGGTGATGTATTCATTGGCATTGGCGCGGTTTCGAACGGTCTGCTGCGACCCAAACGAACTTTATAAAAATAACAAAAGGAAAAAGTAATGTCCGTTACAAAGGCAAAAAAATCTGAATTGATTCAGGAATACAAGGTGTCTGATGTTGACAATGGTGGTTCCGTTGAATCCCAGGTTGCAGTTTTGACAGAACGCATTCGCAACTTGACCGAACATATGAAGGCAAACCACAAAGACAACCATTCCAAACGTGGCTTGTTATTGATGGTAAACCGTCGCAAGAAATTGTTGGCATATATTAAAAAGCGTAATGCATCTGACTACGAAGCCCTGATCAAGAAATTGGGTCTGCGTAAATAATAAATTCCCCCGATTGGGGGAGTTTTTTATGGTGCTATATTTTCTATTTTTAGATGATACAAGGTTTAAAAAAAATATAAAAAATCCCCCAACCGGGGGAATTTTTATATATTTCTGAAACAACATTAAGCCATTTTGGAAACCTTCTTGGCCAATCTTGAAATCTTGCGCGCTGCACGTTTCTTTGGCATGATTTTGCCGGCTGATTTCATGATTTTGCTTTCTGCACTGCGTGCTGCTGTTGTTGCCGCCACTTTGTCGCCAGATTCAATCGCGACCAATGCTTTTTTTGTAGCGGTTTTCACTGCACTGCGACGTGCTGTGTTAATCGCATTTTTCTTGGCTGTTACCAAAATTCTTTTTTCAGATGACTTATGATTTGCCACGTTATTTTCCTTTTATTTTTGTTTTGATTTTGCTATTTTATAACAAACAAAGACAAAATCAAGGAAAAATAACATGGTATATTTAATTGGGATTATTGTTTCTTATTTTCTGGGGTCGATTCCCATGGGGCTGATTTTAACGCGTCTGGCGGGCAAGGGTGACCTGCGCCAGGTGGGCAGTGGCAACATCGGCGCAACAAATGTTATGCGTGTCGGTGGACTGCGAATGGCGGGCCTGGTATGGTTGCTTGACATGGCCAAGGCGATTGCCGCCGTGTTTATCGGTAAATATATTGCCGGTGATGCATTTGGTGCGTGGTGTGGTTTTGCGGCGATTGTTGGGCATTGCTATCCCATTTGGCTAAGGTTCCGCGGGGGCAAGGGGATTTCTTCACTGTTCGGTGTTCTGTTGGCGGTCAGTCCTGTATCATTCATTGTCTGTGGTGTTGAATGGTTATTGGTTGCGTTAACGTCTGGGATATCGTCTTTTGGTGCGGTGATTGTATTTTGTTTAATACCGGTATTGGGATTTGCAATTGGAACCGGGGTTGGTTTTGCATTTTTGGCAATTGGTTTGCTGTGCATGTGGCGACATCGGGAAAATATTCGGCGCCTGTTATCTGGCCAAGAATCCAAGATAGAATGGAAATGGAAAAAATAAATCAAAACATGGGGCATCCCATGTTTTTTGTTGATTTTTTGTCAAAAATATGATATACTGTGGCGCGAAGAGTTAATGTTAAGGGACGGGATATGAAATCAATTATATCAGTTTTTGCTGTGTTTGCGGTTATATACCCTGCGGTTGGCGCTGCGCCTGTTATGACACCTGCTACGGGGCGTGGTCGTGTGTCTATGTCGAACCAGATGATGAGCGCATCGCGCGCGGTTGCGTCTAAAAATCAAATATCTGGCCTGGCGCAACAGGGCGAAACTGTAAAATCAGCCAGTGTTGACACCAGCATGTCGCACCAATCTGAAACGATCAAAGATAAAAACACCGTTGCAGATGATAAATTGGCCGTCACACCGGACCCAATGCAGCCAGGGGACAAGGATACGCGCGAACGTGAAAAGCGTGCCTGTCTGCAAAACAACATCGGAATTGGCAACACATTTGTTTGGGCGTCACGTTACAGCAATCTGGGCAACTATTCCACAATGATAGAAGATCTTGAAGAACCAGAAAACAACACCTGTTTTGTCAAGGTTGAATTAAAATCTGATGACGCAAAAATCAGCGTTGCGGATATCCCCAGCAAATATTTCGAAATGGGGCACAATATCACATGTGGCGAATGGGCGGATTACGACACGTTGAAATCCCGTATTTTGGATGCGAAAAAATCTGCACGCACGTGGGCGACCGTTGGTGGTGTTGTTGGCGGTGCAGGTATTGGTGTTGGTGCCATGGAATTATTCGGCAATAGATTAATTGGTGGCGCGGTCCAGGGGCAAAAATCATTGGACGGGCTGAAACTGTTGGAATCCCAACTGGCTGTATTGAAACAGGATAATGAAACGGAATATGATCGTTTTATTGCCACGCTGGGTGAATTAAGTTGTGCATGCCAATCTAATACATGGGCCGATGGTGCAAAACCGGACGCATGTAGAGAATACGAATATGCATTTCCGCTAATCAAAGATAGCAGTTGTCCTGAAAACAGTAGCAATTCCCAGAAATAACAAGAACCGCCAAATGGCGGTTTTTTTATTCGCGTATCATATATTTATGCTTTATTAAACAGGCTTTTTTGGCTAGGATTACAAACATGTCAGACATATTTAATAAATTATTAATATTGCGCACGCCTGGCATTGGGTCGGCGAAGTTTAATGCATTGATTCAGAAATTTGGTTCTGTTGATGCGGCGGTCTCTGCGATGTGTCCGGGTGATGAATTGCGTGATATGCTGTCCGATGAAATGGCACGCGCCAAATCATTGGGCATAGAATATATATCCGACCAAGATGAACTGTATCCATCTGGATTGCGTGAAATAAAAAACCATCCGCCGGTAATTTCTGTGCGTGGTAATCTAAATGTGCTAAGGCATGATATGATATCAATTGTTGGCACACGTCATGCGACGGCGGCGGGCATGGAATTGATTGCCGATATTGCGCAAAGGTTTGCCGAAAACAATACAGCAGTTGTTTCTGGTATGGCGATTGGCACAGATACGGCGGCCCATTGTGGCGCGCTGCGTGCCGCATCTGGTGCCGGCACAGTTGCGGTTTTGGCGGGTGGTGTGGATTATATCTGGCCACTTGAAAACGAATCGTTGTATTACCGAATTTTAGATTGCGGCGTGGTTATCAGTGAAATGCCTGTTGGTTTTACACCTGTTGCGACAAATTTTGTTCAGCGCAATCGAATTGTGGCCGGTCTGTCGCGTCGTTTGATATTGGGCGAAGCGGACGAAAAGTCGGGTTCTATGACGACGGCCCGATTCGCATCTGAATTAAATCGTGAAATTTGGGCGATACCGTCACATCCATCGGATTTACGCTCGGTTGGGCCAAATTCCTTGATTCGGTCTGGTGTTGCGCGGTTATGTATGGGTGCTGGTGATTTTTTTGCGTTATCTAAAAAAGATAATATTCACAAAAAAAAATCACCAGAAAAAGAATCAGAAAAAAATTTAATTGATGCACTTGGGACGATTCCTGTATCAGAATCTGTATTGGCACAGATTGTCAAAAAAACGATTTCGGAAATTAAGGCGGAA
>JAFNYG010000030.1 GCA_017383325.1 Alphaproteobacteria bacterium
AATGCACGAACAGATTCAATTATATGTGACATTGGATCGTGTTCCTGGGTTAATTTTTTTACCATATCCCTTCCCGCTTTGTACCATTACAATTCAGGGGTCAGGATAGCATAACAAACCTGAAACAGTCCATATTTTTTTATTTAACAACAATAAAAAAATTCCCCATCAGGGGAATTTTATTTTTGCAATCACGTGGATTATTCTGCATCTGTTGCAGTTTCCGTTGTTTCGGTTTCTGCGGCAACAGGTTCAGCTTCGACAACTTCTTCGACCTTTTTGGTGCCGAATGTCAAAGATTTACCCGCAACCAATGCATCGATTTCATCCTGGGTCTGGGCGACATAAATTTTCACAGGAACGATAACATCTGGATGCAACGCAATTGTTGTATCGAATGCACCAACAGATTTAATTGGGGCACCCAACATAACCTGGGCAGATTCAACAGATACATTTGCAACTTCTTTTAACATGCGTGCAATATCACGTGTCGATACAGAACCGTACAATTGACCTGTGTCACCGGCCTGGCGAATCATGTGCAATTTTGCGTTCTTGACTGCATCAACGTTTGCCTCTGCGTTCTTTTTGGCTGCTTCTTGACGTGCAGTCAGTTCAGCCTTTTTAGCTTCGAACAAAGCAACATTTTCACGTGTGAAACGCATAGCCTTGCCGTTTGGCAACAGGTAATTACGTGCATAACCTGTTTTAACTTCGACCGCGTCGCCGATATTGCCTAATTTTGTAATTTTTTCTGTTAAAATAACTTTCATTTTATCTGTCCTTATATTTTATAAGTTAGGGATTAACCCAAATTGTTACGAACGAATGGCATCAAGCCCAAGTGACGTGCACGTTTGATGGCGGTTGCCAATGCACGCTGATCTTTCTGGGAAACACCGCTGATGCGGGATGGCACAATTTTACCACGTTCTGTGATATAATGCGACAATGTCTTGATGTCTTTGTAATCGATAACCTTGCCCTTTAATGGGTTTGATTTTTTACGATAAATTGCTGCACGAACTGCCATTATTCTGCCTCCTCGGTATTCTTTTTCATCATGATTGATGGTGTCTTTGCCAGTTCATCAACACGAACGTTCAAGAAACGGATAACGTCTTCGTCGATGCGTGAACGACGTTCCAATTCTGTAATCTGATTGCCAGGCAATTCAATGTTCAACATTACATAGTGTGCCTTGCGATTTTTACGAATGATGTATGCCAAATTTTTCAAACCCCAGAATTCTGTGGATTTAACATCACCACCCAGTTCTTTGATGATTTCTGTGAATTTAGCCGCCTTTTCTTTAACCTGCGGTTCGGTCAGGTCCTGGCGAAAAACCAAGACGCTTTCATAGTAAGCCATTTTATTTCCTTTGGTCTTATATCAGCCGACAACCCCATGTTGCCAGCAGGAACAGGCCATATTATGGCAATTTCTGAACAAAAATCAAGTGGTTTTTTATTTGCTGAATTTTCCACTGCGTGGGAAACCAACTGGGACCGTGCGCCCCTGGGATGCACGCCGGCCACGCCATGGCGCCCAATCATCTAACTTTGTTGTACCACGCCCCGTCGTCCAACCAAAACCATTGGCCGCGTCAAAGAACATAATATCCAAAACGTATGTGCGTTCAGCGTTGTATTTTTGCAGTATTACACCCTTGCCGCGGGACATCTGTGGGATTTCATCTGTGCCAAATATCAACAGTTTATCGTTCGAACCAGACATCGCAACCGTGTCCCCAGTCACAGGCACACACATATGCGCCGGATTTTTTGGTTCTGTATTCATAACCTGTTTGCCATTTTTAGTTTGTGCAACACATGCATCGCCCGATATAATAAAACCGTTACCATGGCGCGAAACCAACAGATATTTTGCATTAACATCCAAAACAAACGCATGAACAATTTCTTCGTCGGCGCCAATATCTGCCATCATACGTACTGATTCCCCGAACCCACGCGCAGACGGCAATTCGTTCGCGGACAGTGTAAACATCTTGCCCGACGCACCAAACAAATTAATCTTGTCCGTGGACATCGCATGAAATGCGGTCTGCAGTGCGTCACCTTCTTTGAATTTCAGATCCAGCGCACCTAAGTCCAGATGCCCTTTGGCCGCGCGTATCCACCCCATAGCGGATAAAATAATTGTCAGCGGTTCTTTTTCAATGAATTCATCCGCGTTTACAACAATTTCTTCGGTTTGTTCCGCCCAAGTTGTGCGACGACGCCCCAGTTTCGTTTTTTTATCGTATGTCTTTTTAATATCGTTAAACCATGCCTTTAACTGATTGTTTTGGGCATCGTCACTGGCTAACAGGGCCTGGAGCTGTTCCTGTTCTGCACGCAGGGCCGCGTCTTCGCGCTTAATCTCCATCTCTTCTAATTTGCGCAGGGAACGCAGGCGCGTGTTTAATATCGCTTCGACCTGGATTTCGGTTAAATCAAACTCTGCAATCAGGACAGCCTTGGCATCATCTTCGTTACGTATGATTTCAATTACACGATCCAGATTTAAATACACAACCAATAAACCGCCCAAAATTTCCAGACGACGCGCGATGTTGTTCAGACGCCATTTTGTGCGACGCTGCAGAACCAATTTCTGATGCGCGATAAATTCACGTAAAACATCGCCAATTGGCATTACGCGTGGCGCACCATGCGAATCAATAACATTAAAGTTCATATTGAACCGATATTCTAAATCGGTCATGGCAAACAAATGCGCCATCATTTTGTCTGCTGGAATATTACGCGTCTTGGGCGTAATCACAATACGGACATCGGTCGTAGATTCATCAATAATATCATCAACCAATGGTAATTTCTTGGAATCAATCAGGGTCGCAATCTGTTCAACCAATTTTGATTTTACAATCCCGTATGGGATTTCAGATATCACAACCTGCCAGCCGCCACGTTCCAAATTTTCAATTTCCCAGCGCGCACGCACGCGAAATGCGCCACGGCCAGTATCATAATTTTTTACAATGGTGTCAAAATTGTCAATCAAAATGCCGCCCGTTGGAAAATCGGGACCGACCATCTTTTTCATAATTTGTGCAGTTGTTGCGTCCGGCCTGTCAATCACCAGATTCAGGGCATCGCAAACCTCGGACACATTGTGGGTTGGGATGTTCGTTGCCATACCAACCGCGATTCCCATACCACCATTTGCCAACAAATTCGGAAACGTACCCGGCATAACAACCGGTTCCATCGTTGTGCCGTCAAAGTTTGGCATCATGTCGACACTGTCTTCGTCCAGCCCTTCCATAATTAACATGGCTGCGTCAGTCATCTTGGATTCTGTGTATCGATATGCCGCCTGGGGATCGCCGTCAATGTTACCAAAATTACCCTGGCCGTCGATTAATGGATAGCGTACGGAAAAATCCTGGGCCAGGCGAACCATCGCGTCGTATACAGATGAATCACCGTGCGGGTGATAATGCCCCAAAACGTCACCGACCACCGTCGCGCATTTGCGGAACGCCGCATTTGGGGCCAATTTCTGGCGCAACATGGAATATAAAATTCGGCGATGCACAGGCTTTAACCCGTCGCGAACATCTGGCAAAGCACGTGAAACAATCGTGCTGACCGCGTATGATAAATAACGTTCAGACAGCGCATCTGATAACTGTTGTGAATCAATATTTTCAATAATTTCTTTTCCCATAGCACAGGAAATTTAAAACATTTCAGAAAAAATAACAACACAAAAATTCCCCCAAACGGGGGATTTTTTTACAGTGTCCTTTGATCTAATTTTAAATTGAATATATGATCG
>JAFNYG010000031.1 GCA_017383325.1 Alphaproteobacteria bacterium
CTTCAGAACGAACCGTATCACAAACTTCTAAACCCAATGCGGCACGACCTTGAAAGATATAGTCTGTCATAGATTCCTTATTGCCTTCATATTTATAGTTCAGGTTTGTATAACTCATACCACCTCTCAAACCAACATACGGATCCATACCCCACATCTGCCAACTACTGCCCTGATCTGGATGGTTCATCGCGAACGCAGGACACACAATCAGCACAGCCAGTGTTGAAATTGCTAACTTTTTCATTTTTTCTCCTTTTTGTATTTTTATGTTATGCCAAAGTTTCATGTCAACACCCATATTCTATCAAGGCAATATAAATATTTACATAGGTATGAATCCCTGAAAAAGGCAAAAAACAATACAATAAATAAAAAACGACCGAAAAACGGTCGTTTATTTCTGGTGGACGCGCAGGGACTCGAACCCTGGACCCACTGATTAAGAGTCAGTTGCTCTACCAACTGAGCTACGCATCCAGAACTGCAACGCGGCTAATTATAGACATAAAATCCATAAAATGCAAGCTTTTGTTTACAATTCAGAACTTTGTCCCACCACACATTTTTCACGCAATTCTATATCCTTTATCTCATCCACTGTTTGCGCCCCTGCCAACCACATAACGCGTTGTAAATCATTTCTTAGGTATTCCAGCACCGATTCCACCCCGCGCCATCCACCCAACGCCAACTCATAAATCACAGGACGCCCAACTGCGACAACATCTGCCCCACTTGCAATTGCTTTAAAAACATGCTGACCACGACGAACACCGCTATCAAAAATAATTGGCACACGCTTGTTCACACGCATGGCGATTTCGGGCAAGACCTCGAACGCAGCTGGTGCACCATCTAATTGACGTCCCCCATGATTTGAAACCCAAATTGCATCTGCACCGGCGGCAATTGCGACCTCAGCATCATCCGGGTGCTGAATTCCCTTAACAATCACTGGCAACCGCGTCATTGATTTTACACGCATAACATCATATGGGGTCAAATCATTTTGCGCTGCTGCAAATATTGCGCCAATTCCTTGGCCGCCCGAACGCGGCACATTTGGCAAATCCAACGGGAATTTAAAATTATTACGCGCATCCCGCAGCCGATTTCCACCGATTGGCGCATCAACGGTCAATATCACCGCGCGATACCCCAGTTTTTCTGCAGACTTAATCAGCGCCCGATTCGTTTCATCATCCTTGCTTAAATACAACTGAAACCATTGTGGTGCGCCATTACCCGCACCGGCGACTTCTGCCAATGTTGAACTGGCATATGTACTGACAGACATAATTGTTCCCGCGGCGGCCGCCCCACGCGCACTGCCGGCTTCGGCGGAAACGTGCGCCAATCCATGCGCTGCCGCAGGCGCCACTATTATCGGCATCGAAATATCAATCCCCAGTACAGACGTACGTGTATCTGGCTTATCCACCCCGGTCAAAACACGCGGATAAATATCAACCGCATCAAATGAGGCCTCATTTCGGCGCATAGTATTTTCTGTCTCGGCGCCCCCTCGAATATAATCGAACCCACCACTTGGGATAATCTTTGCGACCTGCGATTCCAATTCATCGATATCATAAATAACAATTTTTTCATCACGTATTGATGCCTGATATTCATTCCCTGAACGTGCCAACTGACGATTCATACGCCCCACCAGCCACACAATCAACAACAAAACCAAAATAACAGATAAAATAAAAATCAGCCTTTTCATAACTTCCTCCCTTGCCATTTTCTACACAGAATATCAGAAGTCACAAAAAAAACTGATTTGACAGTATTCACAACGTAACGATACAAACAACTATTTTTTCAAATATTGCGTTGGATTATACGCCTTGGTCCCCTTGCGAATTTCGAAATGCAACTGCGGCACATCGACCTTGCCTGTTTTACCAACCGTACCTATTTTTTGTCCAACCGCAACCCTGGTACCACGCCTTACAGTCATTGTTCCCATATGCGCATAGACCGTCATCCACCCCGCATCATGCTGAACAATCACCAGGTTTCCCATTCCCTTAACCTCGTTCCCAGCATATGCGACAACCCCATTTTCAGCTACCTTAACCGGCGCGCCAATTTTTGCACTAATATTTATCCCATCATTAAATAACCCATTTGATTTTGCGCCATAGTTTGACAGAATCTTTCCCCGCACCGGCCATGAAAACTTTGACGAAGAACGTGCATTAATCTTTGGCAATCGTGTCGATGGATCTGATGAAATCTTTTTTACAGGTTTTTCTGCACTGACTTTCTTTGGCGCCTCTACTTTCTTCTGTACATCTACCTTTTTCTGTGCGACATTTTTTTCTTTTTCATTATTTGTCTGTACGCTGGTTTTCTGGGATTTTTTTACATCCTTTACAACAGGCGCATCAATTGTTTCAACCGGTACCCGCGCCAGATTTGGAACACGAATTTTTTGTCCGACGCGCAAATCAAATGGTGCCGACAAATTATTCATAACAGCTAAATCATTTACCGGAACAGAATATTTTCGCGACAAAGAATACAGCGTATCACCGCGCGCGACCACAACATCGGTTAATTCCACCCGCGTTGTACTTTGCGCCCCTACATATGGCTTATTAACCAACAGCAAATCATCGCTGTCTTTTTTGTATTCCACCCTTTGCGCACCTGTATCGCCATACATCGGCACCAAGATATAATCATCAACCGTTGCCACCGATGGTTCATCCACATTCTTGTTTTCCGCATTATCGCTTTCCGCCACATCTGCATTATCATCCACATCAACATCTG
This sequence comes from Alphaproteobacteria bacterium, assembly GCA_017383325.1. The sequence goes on from JAFNYG010000031.1 coordinate 2,794, forward strand.
TCATTTGTGGCGGCAAAATATAATCATTTACCGACGCATACATCACATATTCGTCATTTGTTGCCGACCCATACAGCTCTGGCGAAGCATAGACCCCATAATCCATTGCCGCCGAATTATAAATTTCTGGATTTGCGTTTGGATCCGCCAACAATGCGGGATATCGCGCTGAAATAAAGTCCCCAACAGAATCTGGGAACGACAAAACCTTGGGCTGTAAATCACATGCCGTCTGCATGAACAGCGCACCGAATAAAATCCAAAAGATTTTTTTCATGGAATAATTATACCATAAAATCAATCACGACGCATAAATAAAATACTGATTTCAAACAGCAACCACATTGGCAACGCCAACAAAACCTGGCTGACAACATCAGGTGGCGTTAAAACAGCCGCCACAATCACAATAAATACAATCGCATATCTGCGCATTTTCAAAACTCTTGAACGCGCCAGAACTCCAACACGATTCAACAGCACCAAAACCAATGGCAATTGAAATGCCACGCCAAAAACCTTTAACAAACCAATTGTAAATGTCAAATAATCACGCACGGCCGGCAACACAACCGCCGGGACCGGTGCCGCCTGATTCAGTTCGACAAAAAATTTGAACACAATCGGAAACAAGAAATAAAATGCAAACCCAGCACCAGCCAAGAACAATATCGGCGACATAATCAACATCGGCAAAATCAATCCACGTTCATTTTTCTTTAATCCCGGCGCAACGAATGCCCATACATGCCACAGCACAACTGGCATAATAATAACCAGCGCAAACAGCGTCGCCAAAGAAAACTGAATCATCAACCCATCTGTCAACCCTGTATAAATCAGCGCCCCATCACCCCACACCGACAACAACGGCCCCGTTAAATATTCTTGCAAAACCGGCGCCACATACCATCCACCTATAAACGCGACAACAAAAATCAAGGCCACCCATAAAATTCGCCGACGCAATTCAGAAAAATGCTGCAACAATGTCATATTTTTCATTTTTTTTGCGCCTTTTTTCGAATCGTCTTTTTAGGTTTTTCCATCACAGTCGAAAAAGTATCCAACACATCATTTGTTGTTGTTTTTATCAAATCATCGATTGGCTTTTCCAGTTCAATTTGCTGTTTTAAATTTTCAGATGCATCTGTTATTTTCCAGACCAAACCACGCACAAACTTGACCATACGGGCCAGGAAACGCGCCACATCTGGCCACATTCGTGCCGGCACAACAATAACACCAACCAGTATAATTACAAAAAATTCTGCCCAACTAATTCCAAACATATCTTAACTAGTCATAATATTCATCACCACCACTGGTGCTAACTGTTTTGTGTCGCTGAATTTGGAAAAAATTTTTACCAAAATTCGTTTTTTCTTTCAAACCACGAAACGCGACATCTGTCTTGGCCCCAGTTGCATCAACAACAGTCCACGAATTCAGTTTCAGGGGTTTCTTATCGAAAACGACCGTCATATGTCCCAACCCTTCTTGCCCCCGCAAATTCATCTTTAACGCAAAAGAATTCTTCCAATCCTGTGTTTCAATAACATTAATATCAGCATTAACCAAATCAATATTTTTTCTGATCAGAATACCTGCTGGCGTACTGGAAATAGGAACCGTTGTAATTTGATCCAACGATTTATCAAAGAAATACAAATCCTGGCCATCCGAAATCAGCTGTACAGGCATATCATCATAATCCAGGCGCACACGCCCCGGTCGCAACATAAAAAAATCGCCTGCCTGTTGCTTTGCATTTGCGGTCTGAACAAACCCGCCCGTCAGCCCAGTAATAGAATTCAAATATTTTTCTGCCTGCTTTACCAATCCATCATCCACAGCCGCCTGCCCTATTGACGACATCAAACTGCAAACTATTGCGACCAATAATTTTTTCATTTTTATCATTCTCCCTTAAATAATTCCAAGACGCGGGCCCGCACATTTTGCAAATTATCCCGCACAATTGCACCGGCGGCACGTTCATGCCCACCACCCCCCAGCGCCACTGCAATTTTATCAATCGGTTTTTTACGACTGCGAATAGAAATACCTATTTGTTCTGGCTTTTGCTCTTTCAGCAAAACGACATAATCCACCCCATGAATCTGCCCTAACAAACTTAGCACTGTTTCACCACGTCCATCCAGATGCTTATAATCCTTTTTCTCGATTGTCGCCAACGCCAAACGCCCGTGATAGAAAAATTCTGCATTTGCTGTTGTTCGTGCTTCTAACTGCACAGCCTTTCGTGGTTTATCGTTCATCAATTCTATCAGATTTCGAATATTAACGCCTGTATCCACCAGGTCTGCCATTATACGCAACGCATCACCATTGCGCACAAATTTAAAATTACCCGTATCTGTTAAAATTGCCAACGCCAACAAATCCGCTGTACGCGCATCCATTACCAAACCACCCGCGCGCAATATACGATACACAATTACAGCCGTCGCAGGCGCCGTATCATCATTTATACATAAATCGCCAATATTATTTTCATTTTTATGGTGATCTATTTCTATTACAAACTTTGCATTATCAACCAGTATCTTTGGCCCACCAATATGTACTGGATTTCCATAATCCATCACAATGGCCAAATCGAACACCTGTGTCATATCGACACGTTCAAAATACTTTATACGCGACCGCAGCGGCACATTTGTCAAATTTTCTGGAATATTACCATCATATAAGCAAACCGGACTGACACCAAAGTTTTCCTCTATCAAATGTGCCAACGCCAGCACACTGCACAACGAATCGCCATCTGGATTTTTATGTCCCATAATTGCGATTGATTTTGCAGTCTGCACGCGCTGAAAAAAATCTTTTATATTTTGTTCCATATACACCAACTTTATATCGCGGCATCTTCTACAAAGAACTGTGCACTAACACGCCCATTATACTCATTTTCTTTTAATTTGCCCAACAGCATTATTTTAGTATTTATGTTTGCATCGTCCAGCAAAAAATCACCAACCGGTGTTCCAACTAAATTAAACCCAACAAAAGACAACTGGTTGCCCAAACTGGTGGTAATTGCACCACGCAAATGTGCCCCGCCCCCCATAACAGACGCATATCTTAATACCCCACCCCGCAGAACCAGCGTTGGTTCTGGATTTCCCTGACCAAACGGCGCCAATTGTGACATATTCTTAACCAGCCTCATATTCGCCCCGCCTGCATCTATTTCCGCATCGACCAAGATTTCTGGCGCCGGCATTTCCCCGTTCAGTTGTTCTATCACCGCCCGTTCTAAAAATTCACAAAATCTGCCTTCATTTTCCACGTTCAACGAAAACCCAGCGGCGGCTGCATGTCCGCCACCTTCGCTAATAACGCCCGCGGCCAACGCATCATGAATAATTTTTCCCAAATCTACCCCTGGAATTGAACGTCCAGACCCATTTATAACCCCATCAGATTTAGTTGCCACACATGACGGCAAATTATACTTATCCTTCAACCGGCCTGCGATAATCCCCATCACACCACCATGCCAATTTTCACCACAAACAAACAGACTGCACCGACCAGATTTACAACAATCTTCTGCCATTTCGCACGCCCGCAACATAATCGCATTTTGAATATCGATACGTTCCTGATTCATCGCATGCAATTTATTCGCCAGATCATTTGCAATCAGCGGATTATCCGTCAACAGCAAATCCAACGCAGGCGCCGCAGAATCCAATCGTCCCGCCGCATTCAAACGTGGCCCCAACGCAAACCCCGCCGCATAAACAGACGGTTGCTTAATCCCTGCAACATCCATCAACACACGCAACCCCAGGTTTTGTCGCAACCCTAAAACTTTCAGTCCCGTCGCAACAAAGGCGCGATTTAATCCTATCAACGGCATGGTATCGCAAATCGTCCCCAGCGCGACCAAATCCATATAATTCATCAGTTCGGAATTTTCCAATCCTAAACCACGACTTTTCAATTCGCGATTCAACGCAACCAGCGCCAAAAACGCCACCCCAACACCCGCCAAATACGTCATATTCGACGTATCATCCATACGTTTTGGATTAACAACCGCGTCCGCCACAGGCAACACACAATCCGGCGAATGATGATCTGTCACAACCACCCGTAACCCCATTTCACGTGCATGCGCAACCTCATCCGCGCCACTGATACCACAGTCAACCGTCACCAGCAGATTTGCACCACTTTTTACAATTTCATCAATCGCATCGTTATTCAGGCCATACCCTTCCCCCTCGCGGGTTGGCAAATGCCAAATAACATTTGCATTTACCGCGCGCAGATACTTTACAAAAATTGCCGTTGATGTTATTCCATCGACATCATAATCGCCATAAATTGCGATTTTATGTCCCGCCACAATCGCATCTGCAATAACCCCCGCTGCCACATCCATATCAGCCAACACAGACGGATCCGGCATATATTCTTTAATCGAAGGATTTAAAAATTTTTTCACTTCGGCATCAGCAACAATTCCACGTCCGGCCAAAATTTTTTTCACCAGATCGTCTGAATTTACATCACCAACACCACCAGCCATAACCCATGCTTTGCCCAGCATGGACTTCTCTACTATCCGACTCAACGCACTTCTCTTTTTTTTATTATCAAGTGCATTATAATTCAAATTTATTCAAATAGCAACGGCAGTATACTGTCCAAAATTTTTCCTGTTGTCGGCACCGCATTCCACGCCGCCGTACGCCATCCCCAGGATTCTTTTGTTCCCTGGGGTTCATCCAAAACAACCAATATCGTATACTGCGGTGCATTCACAGGAAATATTCCCACAAACGCCGTCACATTTCGTTTATGATCAACCTTGCCATTTGTATACTTAACCGCGGTTGCTGTTTTTCCACCAATTTGAATACCGGCGACACGTGCCTGCTTACCACTGGTTTCTTCTGCGACACGCAGCATAATCGGTCGCAACTTTGCCGATATTTCATCTTTCAGCACACGTTCACCCCGCACAACACCGACATTTCTTTTTTGCAATGTTGGATATATATAAATACCACCATTTGTAACTGCATTGACCGCCAACATCAGATGCATTGGCGTAACAGAAATACCATGCCCATACGAACGTGTTGCACGTTCGACCGGTCCCCACTTATTCGGCATCAGTGGCTTTTCTGTGCGTCCAAATTCCAGGTCCAACGACTCATCAAAATGCAGACGCTCAAAA
>JAFNYG010000032.1 GCA_017383325.1 Alphaproteobacteria bacterium
CAGCATAGACAGTCTCCATCAGTTCTTCTTGCTTGTTTGATGGCGCAGTGCTGGGCAAAAGCGTTTGCACACGATTAGAATGCAACTTATTAATTCCATTGCCCTTAAGTCCGATGGAAGTGACAGATTTTCTGTTCGATTGTGTTGACGAAGAAGATTGATGTTCGGCAGGCGTTATTTTCATCGTGCCACCACGAACAACTGGCACAACCGCAAATGCACCATACGATAATACTGCCATCAATGCCGCAAAAATCACGGACTTCTTTAACATTTCTTCTCCTTACAAAATTCCATCAATACAATGCTAGAAAAAAATGCCTATATTCGGCAACAAAAAAAAATAAAATATTCAGATATAGAAGAAATCCCCCATGTGGGGGACTGTTTTATTTGATCAGTTTGCCCATTGCGACCGCTGTATCGCACATCCGGTTTGAAAATCCCCATTCGTTATCGTACCACGCTGTCACATGAACCAATCTGTCGCCCAAAACTTTGGTCTGGCCTGCGTCAAATATTGAACTGTGTGCATCGTGTGTAAAATCAATTGACACCAACGGCAGGTCGTTATATCCAAACGTTTTTGATTCTGCGTCCCGCATTGCTTTATTTATCGCATCAACAGTTGCGTCACGTTCCAGGTTTACCACCAGTTCCACAACAGAAACATCTGGTGTTGGAACGCGAATTGCCATGCCGTCTAATTTTCCGGCCAGTTCAGGCAAAACCAATCCGATCGCCTTGGCTGCACCTGTGCTGGTTGGAATCATAGATAAATTTGCTGCACGTGCGCGACGAAAATCCTTGTGATTTTTGTCCAGCAATTGTTGATCGCCTGTATATGCATGCACAGTTGTCATCCACCCAGAAACAATGCCGAATTTATCATTTAATACTTTGGCTACTGGCGCCAAGCAATTTGTTGTGCATGATGCATTTGACACAATAATATCATCAGACGTCAGCATATCTTGGTTAACACCAAAAACGATCGTTTTGTCTGCCCCGGCAGATGGCGCGGATACCAATACTCGTTTTGCACCTGCATCAATATGTACGCGTGCTTTATCTGCGGCTGTAAATATACCGGTGCATTCCATTACAACATCTATCCCCAGTTCGCCCCATGGTAACTTTGCTGGGTCGCGTTCTGCGATACATTTTATTTTTTGTCCCCCGACCAGAATATATTCGCCATCCAGCCTGACATCCATCGGCAGGTTTCCATGCACAGAATCATATTTCAACAGGTACGCATTCTGTTCTGCTGGTGCCAAATCGTTAACAGCAACAAATTCAATATCGTCACGTCCCGATTCCAACGCCGCGCGCAATACCAAGCGCCCTATACGCCCGAAACCATTAATTGCAACTTTTAATTTTGACATTCTTAAATTCCTTTCCTTGTTATACATTCAGATTAATTGGACGCGCCAATAATAGCGCCTGTTAAAAGAAAACACAATATTTTATTTACATTTATGATATGTTTACTATAATTTACCCACAATGACACCGCAATCGTATATAATAACAGGTCCAACTGCATCGGGCAAATCAGATTTTGCCCATGCTTTGGCGTCTCGTATAAATGGTGTTATCATAAATTGTGACAGTGTTCAAATATATCGCGGCATTGAATCCATTTCGGCCAGTCCATTTGTTGGCCGCAATACATTTACAGAAATTGATGGCGTGCCGTATCGATTGTTTTCCATATTACCATTGTCCCAGCAAATATCTGTTGCACAGTACTTGGCCCTGGCGCGCCAAGAATACGAATCCGCCATCGGGGCAGGGCGCCCAGTAATTTTTGTTGGTGGCACAGGATATTATATAAATGCATTAATAAATGGTCTGTCACCAATGCCAGACATATCTGATGAAAATCGTTTGCGTGCCCGTCAATTGGTGGCCAACGATATTGCGGCCGCACGCAGTATGTTGCCAGACGATTTTGTCGCCACAGACCCCCAACGCATTGCCCGCGCAGTCGAGGTTTATTTGCAAACCGGCCGCCATATCACAGAATTTCAGAATATGGCGCGTTCTGGGGCGCTTGTTCCAAATGCAAAGCGCATTTTGGTGTGCCCTGATTCTGGGGTGTTGCGGGAACGTATCGCAGCGCGCATTCCATTAATGTTGTCCGCCGGCGCCCTGCAAGAGGCCCAGCGTATAATCGATTCAAACTGGGACGAAAATCGTGCCATTGGCGCCGTTCAGCTATGTAAATTCATTCGCGGTGAAATATCCGAAGCGGAATGTATAAAAAATTGGATAACACGTACGAACCAGTATGCCAAGCGCCAACGTACCTGGTTTCGTACACAGTATAATCCCGACATCATTTTGAATCATGTGCCCGTGACAGACGATGTTGCAATTTTATTAAATCAAATGTAAAATACACATATTAACCTAAGGAGAAATATTATGTGGACCACAATCGCAGTTATCGCAGTTTTATTATTGTATGTTATCGCCGTTTACAACGGTCTGGTTGCGCGCCGGAACCAGGCACGCGAAGCCTGGGCCACAGTTGACACCCAGTTAAAGCGTCGATATGACTTGATACCAAACCTGGTTGAAACCGTTCGTGGCGCGGCCAAGCATGAATCTGAAACATTGTCTGCGGTGACGGCGGCCCGCAATGCCGCTATGGCTGCCAACGGTCCTGCATCGGCCGATGCGCAAAATAAATTAACCCAAACATTAAAAAGCCTGTTTGCGGTTGCAGAAAGCTATCCTGATTTAAAGGCAAATCAAAACTTTTTGGAATTACAGCGCGAACTGACAGATACAGAAACAAAAATCCAGGCATCGCGTCAATTTTACAACACAGTTGTCATGGCATTAAACACCCAGATAGAACAGTTCCCGTCCAGCATAGTTGCACGCATGTTTGGTATATTGCCTGAAAAAATGTTTGAAATTGATGATGCCGAACGCGTCGCCCCCCAGGTTAAATTCTGATGATGCAAGATTTTACATCGTACACACATAATGCCAATCAAATCGCATGCCAATTTGGTTGGCCTTTTAACTGGAACAGCAATTTCAGTTCAAACAATTCTTGTGTTCTAAACTCTATAAAATAAATC
>JAFNYG010000033.1 GCA_017383325.1 Alphaproteobacteria bacterium
ACAATGTGACCAGCAGTACCCCCGCAATGGTTGTTGATGTCGAAGACAAAACATTCGGTTGGAAAAAAGAGGAATGGTCTGATTTCTTGAAAAAATATTCCAATGCCGAGGTTGTCGGTCGTTCCGGCGCAGGCATTGCCACAAATCTGGATACAGAAAAAAAGACATTGGCCGATATCAGCTTCAGGCCCGCATACCAAGATTCCGAAGATGGCGGAATTGTCGATATCAGTAACAAGGCCCGTCTAAAGGGGACGCTGACTGGCGCCGGTGTTGGCGGCGGCATGGGTGCATTTTCTGGATATCAGGGCGCACAAAAGGATATCGAAGATCGCTGGTTGCTGGCCCAGGAAGAATACAGGGGTCGGTTATCTAAAATATACTGCGCCACCGGCAACAGATTTTTATCCACCTATAATTCGGTCATAGAAATAGTTGAGCCTGCAAACTAAAGAAAAATCCCACAATGTGGGATTTTTTTTGTTGTTAGCGGAACTGTAATTGCTGTATACTCCTATCACTTTCTTGTTTATATTCAAAGGAGATTAAGATGTTAAAAGGATTGACGCCGGCACAGGTGATTGCCAGTCGCAAAAAATTTGGTGCAAACGAAATGCCGCGTCCAAAATTGAAATCTGCATGGCAATTTTTTGTCGAAGTTTTTCAAGATAAATTAAATATCGTATTGCTGGTCATGATGTGCATGTTCATTGCGCTGTCTGCATTTGGATATGGCAGTGTATTCGAAGCGGCCGGCATCGGAATCGTTTTGTTTGTTGTTGCTGTGACAACGGTTGCAACAAAGTTGCGTGGTCAACGCAGCGCCGAACAATTGCGTCTAAAATCTTCGTTGCTGTATGTCGACGTTTTGCGTTCTGGTGGCGTGGTTCGTATCCCCAGCACAGATGTTGTCGTTGGCGATATTGTTATGTTGCGCGCAGGCGAAATGGTCGCGGCAGATGGCTATGTCGTATCGGGCAGTATCGCCGTAAATAACGCGATTTTAAATGGCGAAAGTGCCGAATGTGAAAAAACACCGGTTCCCGCTAATTTTTCTTATAATCGCAATGCGAAAATTACGGGTGATACCTATACAGACAAACACAGTGTTTTTGCAGGCACAACCGTATTAAGCGGCGAATGCAAAATGCGTGTTGCCCAGGTTGGCGTCGCAACAGAAAATGCCAAGATAATGACAACTCTGAATTCTATTGACACTGTGAAAACGACACTGCAAATCCAGCTGGACAATTTGGCGGACAAAATCAGTAAAATTGGTTCTTTTTGTGCCGTGATAATATTCTTGGTGCTGTTGGCGGTAAACGTTCACAGAATGGGTATGGTCGCAGACGCTTCGATGTTGTACGTTATCTTCAGCGCATTGACCGTTGCTTTGACCATATTTGTGGCGGCTGTTCCCGAAGGTCTGCCGTTTATCATCGGTATTATCACAAGTCAAAATGTTGCAACGATGATAAAAAATAACATTTTAGCAAAAAATCCAAACAAGATTCCAGAATCTGGAAATATTCAAATTTTGTGTACGGATAAAACCGGAACATTGACCCGTGGTGTTATTGAACCTGTGCATAATTTCACTGCAGATGGTACGGACATCGGGTTTGATGATAAAACAGGCGGTACGGTAAAAAGTATGTTTTTGAACAATATTGCTTTGACATGTGGCGCAACATATTCCCCTGATGGTACGATTATTGGTGGTAATTTAACAGGGCGTGCTTTGTTTGCTGCTGTACTCCCTATTTCGGATACGATAAACAAAATCCAAACGGATATGCTTGTCACCCAACGTGTTATTTTTAACAGTTCGAACAAGTTTTCTGCGTCTAAAACAGACGACATGACATATTATCTGGGTGCGCCAGAGGTTATATTATCACATTCTAAATATTACCTTGACGAAACAGGAAAAATAAATCCTATTAATCACAAATCGGTCAATAAACTAATCAAAGAAAACGCGTCACGTGCAATGCGACTGGTTGCAACGGCTTTTTCTGCGACATGGTGTTCTGACGACGCATTGCCAGATGACTTGGTCTTGATATCTGTGGTTGCGATGCGCGACCAGGTGCGTCCAGGTGTCCCAGATGTTGTTGCGTCTATGCGCAAATCTGGTGTCCAGGTTATGATGATAACAGGCGATATTTTGGATACAGCGCGGGCAATCGCATTTGATTGTGGTATCATGGCGGCCGACGATGATATGGCAATAACCGCCGCGGAATTTGATGATATGTCAGATACCCGGGCAAAAAAATGTTTGCCAAAAATCAAGGTTATTGCACGCGCGACCCCAGACACAAAATTGCGTGTCGTAAAATTAGCACAAAGCCTGGATTTATGTATCGGTATGTGTGGTGATGGCACGAATGATGCGCCCGCATTAAAACGTGCAGATGTCGGTTTTGCAATGGGTGATGGCACAGATGTTTGCAAAGAATCAGGTGACATCATAATTACCGATAATAACTTTTTATCAATTGCGAATTGCATTTTATTGGGGCGTACATTTGTTCACAATGTGATTAATTTTTTAAAGTTCCAATTGCCAATAAACTTTTCATTGGTAATTTTAAGTATTGTGTTCCCGATACTGTTCGGATTTGACGCATTTACAGCGGTTCAGATATTGATTATAAATATTGTCATGGACAGCTTGAATTCATTGGCATTTGGTGGTGAACCAGGGCGACCAGAATATATGTCGGAACCTGCCCAGGGGAAAAAAGCACCCTTGTTATCGCGTCCAGTTATGGCCCAGGTTGCGTGGACAACAATTGGGTTTGTTTGTGTATTTGCGTTGTTGGCAATGCCCCAGGTGCGTGCACACTTTGATACGCCTGCTACCTATATGTCTGCGCGATTTGCGTTACTTGTAATTATGGCGATTGTAAACGGTTTTTGCGTTCGTGTTGATGGGTTTAATTTATTCCGTCGTCTGCGGACAAATCCGATGTTTTTGGCCGTTGCATTTGGGGTTATATCATGCACAGTTTTGTGTGTGTCGTTTGGTGGTTCTGTACTGCAGTTGGCTCCACTAAGCTTGCATCAATGGCTGATAGTATTTTTATTGTCGCTGATAATTATTCCGATAAATTACATCAGAATAATTCTGTTTAAAAAGTAAAGACAAGACCGCAAATTTGCGGTCTTTTTTTAAACTGTTTTTTATCATGACTAAACAAATTTTTCAGGTACCAGGTTACTAATATTTTTCCACGCGCGTCTAAATATGCTGGTATCGGGTGCGTATTTGTGTACCTGTGGTTTTTCGTCATTTGGGCGCGAACCTGTCCAAACAGGATTGCCATCTTTGTCCAGCGTGACGTGCCACGATGTTTTTGTGTCTTTCAGTATCATATCGCGTAATTTATTTGCGAAATCCTGGCTTTCGAATATCGCGACGTTTTCTGTGTTATAGTACGCGCTGCGCGGATCCAGGTTAAAGCTGCCTATCCATGAAATGTCGTCGTCGAACACCATTGTTTTGCTGTGCAGTACGGAAAAACTTGATTGTTTTCGTTCGCGATCATGTTCTTTGCCGCGCAGGTTTTCCGCAGAAACCATAAATTCATAAACCTCGGCCCCAGATTCAATAAGTTGCTTTCTGTACTTTTCCCATTTTGCATATACTGTTGGTGCGTTCGTAGATGCCAAAGAATTTGTTACTATTGTAATATGTACACCTAAATTTTCTTCGCGCAACATGTGTTCCAAACCGCCTTGGCCGGGTACAAAATATGCTGCCGACATATATACAGATTTTGTTGTTTTGTCCCACAGGTGTTGCAGCGCGCGAATTATATCGCCGCGATATGCCTCTTTTTCACTCATTGTCATTTCGACTTTTTCTGGTGGGTCGGCCAAGAATTTTCCACGTCCCCAGCTGAAATCAAAGCGTTTTTGTTTATATTCACGCATTGCCATATTGATGATAGTGTTATATTTTCTGACATCTTCGGACGCGCGTTTTTCTATTTCCGCAAATGATTGTTCCAGTTTTTTAAGTGCTTTTTTTGACTTTGCCTTTGGAAATACGGATGCAGGAATCGACAGGTGGTGATTCCAGTATTCATTAAAGCTGTCCGTTGCATAAT
>JAFNYG010000034.1 GCA_017383325.1 Alphaproteobacteria bacterium
AGCATTGAATTTAGAAAAGGCGGGATTGAAAGACAGTGATATGTACTGCTTTACGACGTCCAAATGTACACCTGTTTCAGATGTCGAATCAGAATTAAAACGATTGGATTCTGTGTTTGGCAAAGATATGACTGATTTGTTGGTTAATGGTGAAAAGTCCAATATGGCAAAAAGTATCGGTATTGGCGCAGCGGTTGGTGCAGGAACGGGTGGTTTGGCGACGGCTATTACAGCGTTTGTCGAACGTAACAATATTTCGTGCTTGGTTGGTGATGGGCTGGTTCAGGTCGGGTTTGGTAAGACGCATTCAATTGATAGTCTGAGGGATTTCTATGTTAAATGGAATTTGCATGTTCCGGATGTAATTGCGCCAAGCGCGACAGTTTCAGATTGTCAATCCTGGAGGAATACGTGCGCGACGTTCGCAGATTTGGAACAGTGTGAAGAAGCTCAGTTTAATTATAAGCCAGCGGGCGCGCCAACAACGACTTTGATACGCTCGGTTTGTTCGGTGTCAGGCAGCGCTTGTATTGAAAATTATCCGGTTGCAAAATCGCACGGGGCTTGTAAATAGTATGAAAAAAACCGCCAGTTGGCGGTTTTTTATTGATTATATTTAATTATCTTAATCCTTTGGCGCGACAGCAGGCAGATGCAGCGGATTTCCAGTCTGAATACTGCTGCGCGGGATTGCGCAGATCGCGCCAGGGTTGCCATGCGTTGCAACGCTTGTTGCTGCCGTTGCCTGTGCATTTTGCATAGCGACGTAGTGTACAGGTCTGGTTTGATGTGCCGCCTGTGTCGGTTGTACATTTTACAACGATATTTTGATTCCTGGCATCGTTTTTGCCCAGTTCTTTGGACGATATAACCTGGTACGCGTTGGCGGTGTATATGGTTGATATTATGATAATAAGCGCTGACAATATTTTCTTCATCTGTGCCCCCTGATAATCAGATTATACGAATTTGGTTTATGGAATACAATAGGAATCTGATTTCAAACCGGGGGTATTTATTTCGCAAAGTATTTTTTGTTTTGTTCCTTGGATACGTCGTACATTTTATCAAACAGACGTTTTGCGGTTTCTGTGTCGCGTGGTGCGTTTGTCGTGGCAGCATTGTGTGCCGCACCGTTTAACACAATTAGACGTGTTGGCTGGATGGCAGAACCGCACTCGATAAAATATTTGTATTCGTCAAAATATTTTCCATAACAGCGACCGTTCGCAACGGCAACATAACCATCAGATGCCAGCTGTTCGCACGTTGGTTGGGCGCCGTATGTAATTTCGCCGTTTGTCATAAATTCGTCGGGTGACGTTAAGATGCCAGGGCACCAGACATAAACATCGTTGCCGTTAACAGATGCGATTGTCCCATCGGACGATGTTTTGCGACGGCCAAAGCAATCGCCATTGGTGGATAACAGTTCGGTATTAAAATCTTGGTTAATCTTTTTTTTGTCGGCAATGTCGGCGCGCCCCATTGCACGTGGTGTGGATGTGGGGTCGTTTAGTGCCTCGGGACAAATTATTTTAAGGCCCCAACATTTTGCGGTTGCATCCCACATATTAGCATCAAAGCCTGCGCCCATAGTGGAATAACAATTTGTTGGGTCCAGACGACATACGGTTGGCTGTTGCCACCAAGGGGTGGCGGCATTTGAGTCGCCAATAAATAAAGAACAAAGTGCGAAGATAAATGAGCAGTTAAAAATCGTTTTCATTTCTTTTTCCTGTTACATTATATTTTATCATTTTTCCTGGTTGCCTGCAAGTTGGCTTTATTGGGTATTTTCGTTGTTTGTGTTGCCTGGAACTATCTGTAGCGAATTATCTGTTTCTTTGTCTGTGTCGGCGCAATAGCCCCATTTGGTGTTTGCGGATGTTTCTGTATAGAATACCTTTAGCAGTTTGTCGCCGGTAATGTGGTGAGTGCTATTGTCGACAAGTTCGCATTTTTGTGTGTTGATGTCACATCTTTCTTTTTCACTAATCCAGATTGTGTCGACCCATTTGCCGCCAAGGCGTTCACATTCGTCTGATAGGGTTGCTGCCATTTCGGTACGGATTTTATCCATTACGACACTGATGTCCTGTAATACCGTTGCGGGCATGCTGTTGTTTGATTCGGATGGTCGTACACAGGCCTGCATTGCATAGCGGGCCAGTTTGTGGTACAGGCTGCCAACGTAGTCACCGCATTCGGAATATTCGTTTTTTTCTGGTCCAGCTGTTTCGCCGTGGCAGGTATAGCCAACGGGGCATGGGGCGCATTGATTGCCGGGTTTTGGGTCGGCGTCATATTTGTTATTATATATCAAGTAATATCCCGGGTTGCAGGATGTAAATGTCATTAAATTGCCGCAGGGCAAATGGTCTACGATGGAGGTATCGTCGTTGCCATATGATTTGTTGGCGTTATGTGTTTGCAGATTGCAGGTGTGGATCGAAGCGTACTGTTGTTCGCCCGGCGTATAGACGCGACAGGCGTATGGATATGAGTGTAGGCTGTCGTTGCTGGGGACGGAACACATATCGCGCGCATAGGATTCCAGTGTTGTGCGGCATTCTTTGGCGATTTTCTGGCTGGTGATATTGTGCATGGCGGTAATCAATTCTGCCATACCGTGTGTGCCGCCGCCGTATAGATTGCTGCAAGTGTCCAGTTTTTCGCGACACATTTGTTCCGACAGTTCCAGGCGTGATCCCAACAGTAGCTGTTCCTTGACGTTGCTGAAATCCTTTAATGATTTGGTTTGTTCGTCATAACATTTGTTAACAACGTCCA
>JAFNYG010000035.1 GCA_017383325.1 Alphaproteobacteria bacterium
ACCTTCGATATCGCCAACGGTACCACCAATTTCGCAAACAACAAAATCTGTGCCGGTTGGCGCAGATATGTATTCTTTTATCTTGTTTGAAACGTGCGGTATCATCTGAACCGTCGCACCCAAGTAATCACCACGACGTTCAGAATTCAAAACATCCCAATATATACGACCGCCAGACACAGAATCGTTGCGCGACAGACGCACCC
Organism: Alphaproteobacteria bacterium; assembly: GCA_017383325.1. Next base: position 207 of record JAFNYG010000035.1, read on the forward strand.
CCAAAAAACGTTCATAATACCCAAGGTCTAAATCCGTTTCGTATCCATCATTTGTGACATAAACTTCGCCATGCTGAAGCGGCGACATCGTTCCTGGGTCGATATTTAAATACGGGTCAAATTTCCGTGCATGCACGGTGTACCCCCGCGATTGAAGAAGGGCGCCACAACCTGCTGCTGCGACGCCCTTGCCTAAACTTGATACAACCCCACCGGTAATAAATATATATTTCGTTGCCATAAGTGCCCCCTTATGGAATTTTATCATACGAAATTTTTCATTGCGGCGCAATTGAATAAATTCTTATACTGCAAATATGGTTATGCGTTATCCAAACTTATTTTTATTCGTGCCATTTTTGCTGGCTGGTGGCGCTGCTTTGTATTTTTCATCGCCATATGAACCAAGCCTGGGGTTGGCATATGTTTTAATGACAATCAGTGCAATAATACTTTTTGCAAAGCGCATACCAAATGCTGTACGTGGCGCTTTGATTTTTATTGTTGGTTTTTGTTATGCATGCGCATTCACCAATTTTATAGATACCCCAAAGCTGAAGCACAATAAACATAATCTGGAGGTTGTTGGAACAGTCAAAAATCTGGATTACACAGATGAAAAATCACGAATATACCTGGCGGTAAATGCAAATGATATCGGCGCAGGTGATGGCACTGCGATTATTCGCGTATCAACAAATAACAATGTTGCCCTGCCCCAAATTGGTGATACGGTTCTGGCAAATATTGGACTGTTTAAACCGGTCGCAAAATATGCACCAGAATCGTTCGATTTTTCACGATGGGCGTACTTTAATGGACTGACCGCCACAGGGTATATAAATGATTTGCAGATTATAGAATCCAATGGCGCGACCAGTGCAAATAATTTACGCAATCACATTCACGAACAAACACAATCTTTCTTGGTCGACAGTTTAATACTGGGATATAAAAACGCAGTCCCAAAAGACGACGCACCAATATGGACCGCAACTGGGATTGGGCACGTATGGTCAATCAGCGGTTTTCATATGACATTGGTCGGCGGGTGGGTGTTTTTAATTTTCTATCTTATATTTCGCGCCACACCATATATTACACGACGCGCCCCGGCACGAATCCCCGCAATGGGTTGCGCATGGATGTTTTTGTTGGGGTATCTGTTTGTATCAGGATTGGATGTTGCGACGCTTCGCGCGTTCTTGATGACGACGCTGGTATTTCTGGCGTTTGCATGTGGACGCAATGCAATTTCAATGCGAAATATTGCACTGGTGTTCTGTGTCATATTCTTTATCAATCCCCACTATGTTATGCAGGCCGGTTTTCAACTGTCGTTTGCAGCAGTGTTTGGATTGGTATGGATATATTCTGATGTAAAACCAAAAATGCCACAAAACAGGTTGCTGAAAATAATTTATGCATGCATTATAACATCTGTTGCGGCAACAATATTCACAGCGCCATTTGTTGCAATGCATTTCGGCGCAATTCCAATTTATGGACTGGTTGGGAATATGGTGTTATTGCCAATATTTTCATTTGCAATTATGCCACTGGTTTTAATTGGTGCAATTTTGGGTGTGGGCGTACCAATCGATATCGCACACAGGTTATATGATTTTACACTGGGGATTGCGCAATATATTTCAAGCCTGCCGTTTGCAACGATTGCTGTGCCACACATACCGAATACGGCGGCATTATGTTTCATAGTTGCGCTGATATTACTGATATCAATCAAACCGATTCGGTACGGGATAAATTACATCACAGTCGCAATGTTGTGCACAATTGGCATGACAATTGTTTGCGTTGCGCCACGTCCTGTATTCTATACAACGTATGACAATGAACTGGTGGCATTTGTGGGCGATGATGGGAAACTGGAATTTAACAAATCACGCGCTTCGAATCATTATTTCGCATTTAATACGTGGAAGCAAATAAATGGCGAAGACATAAACACACCAAACCGGCGTCGCAAGCACAACAAGGGTTTGTACCGATACGGCAATATTGTCTATGTTCAAAAATTTGTGCCACTGATGAAAAACCTGGGCGCACTGTGTACAGACGACAGCGTAAAATACATCGTTTCGTATCTTGATATAAAATCTGAAAAGTGCGCAGGTAAAATTCTGCGTGGCGGCGTTTTGATTTATCCGAACAACACCGTGCGACACATACAACAAAACCGCAGATGGAATTAACAATTAAGGAAAAAAATTTTACAAATAAAAATCCCCCAGATGGGGGATTTTTTATTATTTTGCTTCTTCGGGAACGACAGAAACCGTTCTGCGGTCGCCGTTGCCTTTTTTGAATTTCACAATACCTGCGATTTTCGCAAAGATTGTGTGGTCTTTACCCATACCAACGTTCAGCCCTGGGTGTACAGATGTACCACGCTGGCGAATGATGATGTTGCCTGGGATTACACGACTGCCACCAGACTTTTTAATACCAAGTCTGCGTCCGGCCGAGTCGCGTCCATTCATTGATGCGGAACCCGCTTTCTTATGTGCCATAGTTCTGCCCCCTTATGCCTTGATTTCTTTGATTTTCAAAACAGTAATGAACTGACGATGGCCGGCGGTGCGGCGATAATTCTGGCGACGTTTTTTCTTGAACACCAAAATTTTGTCAGCGCGTTTCTGTTCAATAACTTCTGCGATAACTTTGGCACCGTCAACAAATGGTGTACCAATTTTATCACCAACCATTAATACCTGGTCGAATTCGACCGTACCTGCGGCGTCCAGTTTTTCAACCTTTACAATATCGCCCTGTGCGACGCGATACTGTTTGCCACCGGTTTGAAAGATTGCATATTCGCTCATTTTCTTTCTCTTGTGTTTTGTGTTTATATTTATTTTTGCCATTTTGGCGAAAAGTTTATGCAAATTCTATCCTTTTTACACAAAAAGTCAAGTATTTTGTAGAAAATTTTATGCAATCTATATCTACACGTGTCACATTACGCGTGTTTTGTATAAAGACAAAAAAAAACACCGTCGATTGACGGTGTAAATACTGGCGGGATTGACGGGGCTCGAACCCGCGACCTTCTGCGTGACAGGCAGACGCTCTAACCAGCTGAGCTACAACCCCTAAAGCGTTATGCATATTATAACGTATATGAAATAAATGCAAGTGTTTTTTTCATAAATTTATTTCTGCCTGATGATATTTTCCATAATAATTTGCAAACTGTCGTTTTTAGACTGTTGCTGTTCTTCGGCCAGACATCTGGCACGCGCAGAATCTAAATCACGACGATACTGTTGATATGTGGCGTCGGTGTGCGGGATAACGCCTGTTTCGTGACGTTTTTCTTCGTCACAGGCAGCCATTAACAACATGACGCACGCACAAACAGAAATGTTTTTTATTAACGTTGATGTACGATTATTGGTGTAAAACATCGTTGCCTCTTTTATGTTATATAGCATATATAGCACAAAACCAAATATTGTCAATATTTTTGTGGCATTTTATTTACAACGACCGGGCTGTTCTTTGCAGTTTATAATATCACCTTTGATCCAGCCCTCCATTTTACGAATTGCTTGCATAACTATCTTCAGTTCACCTTCTGTAAGACTCGACAATGTCGTGGTAACGGGTTTCTTTATAGAGTCTGCAACCCAACGCGCATAACTATCTGGATTATTACCGTCAGATTGCGGTGCGTATTTTCTCATCGCGCGCACTATTGACAAATTGTTATATTCCGGCCCACGCAGCAAATCATGCAAAGCAGCAGTCCCATCTTCTTCGTTTGCAAACGCTGCAAATTTCCCGCCGCCATGACCTATTTTTCTGGAATCTGTGGTTCCGTTAATAATATTGCCCGGATTATTATTACGCCACGCAAGTGTCCCACCAATGCGAGCATAAGCATTACCATCTGGACGCAGATATATAACATCGTGTTTTTCGATACTACTGTTCCAGCGTCGTTCCACTGCAACCGGTTTTTCAAACAGTTTTTTAACATTTGCGAACACGCCACCCGTCGATATACCAGAATTCATATCCCCCGTGCCAGCAATCACATTTTCTGAATGCGTTGCCATTCCAACAATTTGATTATTCGAATTTAACAGGGCACTGCCACCATCGCCAGACCAGGCCGAACAATTATGGGTAAGATTAATGCCAGATGTTTTTGTGATTTTACAATTTTCAACTAATTTTAATCGATTTCCATCACCCAGATATTCTGTAAGAAAATTTTTGCCTGTTATTTTTGTGAATTCATCTAAAAATGTTTTATATTGCGCACCATTGTTTTCATAAATATCGTATTTCCCCAGTCCCAGGTCTGCCCCTTTTTTTTCAGTTTTACCCCGATCAATCCAGTCATATGGGTAAACCTTTTTCAACCATTGGGAATATGCGGATTTTATCGCCTGGATGTCACTGGACGTCAAAACCTTTAAATCACCAAAGCCGGCACGCTTTAAATTCCCCTGCGATGATGCACCCGCCGATTGCCGAAAACCAAATTTTTCGTTTTTTAACCTGTCCAGAATGGTGTTACGGCTGTCCAGTGCCAGAACCCCCCAATCGGTACTGGTTTCATTGGCGGTGCCAGCACAATTGGCCAGACCACCGCCGGCCTGGACCAGGCGCGCCATTATTTTTTGGCCGTCACTGGTATAAACAACACATACCGGTTTATTTTTTACGCCACAGCAACCAGCCGCCTGTTTAGACGTTAAAACATGTGCCGCCGATATAAATTGCCCCGTTGCACACCCGGCATCAGAACAAATACGGACATAGTTATTGTATGGCGCACTGTTCCAGTTAACGTATTTGCGTTTTTCAACACCACCAATGTCCCCCAGCGCAACCGATGGGATAATGCAAAACATCAAGATTTTAGATATATCAAATCTCATAAGGTATCCTCGCACTGATTGGCCGCCCGTATTAATTTCTTGGTCAGGTTCAACAAAGAAATGTTAAAGCCCGTCCCAACCGCACCAACAACAACGTTCGTACCAGACGCAACGTTCGCCACGGTGTTTAATGTTTTTTCTTTGCGTTGGCCTGCCGCAGTATTATCGTTGCGAACCTTGTTAGAATTGGCGGCCGCACTGGTCCCAACACCAACCGCACCAATTACACTGCCCGCAATGCCAGTGCCCATTACCACAGTCATATGTTTTTCTATTTTTTCAACATCGGACACGTTCATCGTGCCACAATAATGTATTGTGTCGTCGAATGCCTGCATATATGGGTTTTCAATCGGATTTACACCGGCCGCAATCGCCGCATCGTTCGCGGCCCGCAATTTTTCAACCGCATCGTTACATGCCTGGACACGCAAAATCAGTTCACTTTGATCCTTGTTCAGGCCGGCAATAATCGCAGTTGCAATATTCGTTGCCGTATTCCCGGCCAATAAACCGGTTCGCCAATTTCCCAACCGTCTGGATTTTGCAATGGCACGATCCTGTTCCAGCATTAGCCCCAGTGCGGCGTTTAATTCCGACTGATTTTCCAGTTGAATAGCCTTAACCAATAAAGGGAATATTTTTTCAGCAAATTCTTCGTCAGACATATTTTCAACGCTGGCCACATCACAGCCGCCATTCTTGCAAATGCGTTCCAAAATTTGTTGGGATAATTCTGATACCTGTTTATCTGTGTTCGCCTTGGCAATACCGGTTGCCAATGCACCACCCGCCGCCACAGTTCCAACCCCAGTGACAACCGTGCTGGCAATCGATACACCAGACAATTCAGATAAATCAGCCGACAAACCGCCACAAAATGTTTGTACCGCCTCGTAAACGTCGTACATATTATCCAACGCAATGTCCGCAGGCGTTTCAGGTTCCCCTTCGTAATAAATATCATCGGTCGGTAAATCATCGAACGACAAATCTGTCGCGGCATGCGAATCCGCAATAACCGCAAGACACAAAACACATGTAAATATTCGAAACCATCTGTTCATAACAGCGGAAATTATATCACAAAATTCATATCAAAACAAGAAGGCATAAATCACAATTTTGTTTCTTTATGCCTTGCTGTTGAAAAAAACTAAGCGGCGCGTTTTTTGATAATCTGCATTTGGATGATTCCAAAGATGTTCGAAACCGTCCAATACAAAACCAATCCCGCCGGCATCCACGCAAACATTACAGTAAACAGTATCGGCATCCAACGCATCATACGCTGGGTCTGGGCGGCAATGTCATTGCCATTGGTGGTTTTGTTTTTTGGCGACTGCAAACGTTGCTGCAGGTACATTGTCACACCCATTAATATCGGCAATATAAAGTACGGATCCATCGCAGATAAATCCGATATCCACAAGAATCCCGCATTACGCATCTGAACAGATACCAATAACGCCTTGTACAAAGCAAAGAATATCGGAATCTGAATCAGCATCGGCAAGCACCCAGACATAGGCGATGTTTTGTGCGTCTGATACAGTTTCATCATTTCCATTTGCAGGCGCATCTTGTCATTTGCGTACAATTTTTGGATACGCTGCATTTCAGGCTGCATCTTTTGCATTGCAGCCATTGATACGTATGATTTACGCGTCAGTGGCCACATCAACAAACGCAATAAAATCGTCATGATGATAATCGCAACACCGTAATTCATCACAACATGGTGAATGCCATTTAATACCCACAACATCGGACGCGCCAAAAACCAGAACCAACCGTAATCTATGGTTTCAACAACACCCGGTATCTTGGATTCGACGGCACCCAAAACCGTTTGATCGCGCGGACCGGTAAATACATTTGTCGTGACAGTAACCGTCGCCCCATTCGCAACCGGCACCGCAGACGCCGCAGTGTCAGTCGTATATTTGTCACCTGATTTCTTGACGCGTATTGTCTGGTCGGGTGAATCAATAGATACAAGCGTTTCCCAATACTGGTCTGCAAACCCCGCAAAACCATTAGTGGTTGAATACGCGTACGATTTTTTATCCAACCTGGCCCATGGGACTTCTTCGGTATCTGAATTTACATACGCAACCGCACCACTGGTAACACCGGATGCAGATTTCATATCATTGTCACGGACAATGCGTGCATATGGCGCAAATGCAACATCATGACCAGATTTATTGGTAATCGTATCAGTTATCGTCAACGTGTAATCATCCGCAGTAACAGAACGAACAAATTCAACACCATCGGAATTACGCCATGAAAATGCGTTATCGTTTTGTTTCCACACAGTCGTTGGGACAGGTGCGGTTGTACCAGTGGATATTAAGCCAACCTCTATAAAATTATTATCTGCACCCAACAAGACAACATTGTCATCTGAATTTGGCGCAACATTAAAATCAGATAATTTTACATCTGATATGCGCAAACCTTGGACTGTGGCGTCTATTTTACCAGATGAAATATGCGTCACAGGAACCGATGATAAATCAACTGTCATGGGGGTGACGTCCGTGGTCTGGACAGGCTGTTTTGGCGACATGAACATTCCAATCATCCACCACGCCGCAATGAATATCAATGTCCACCATAAAAATCCAGAAAATGGTGACTTCTTTTCTGTGGCGCTTTTGTTCGCGTTCCACATATTAAAACCTGAATTTTTATCCATATATTTAACCATGATTATTTTCCACCCTTTATATTTCTTAAACACTTACGACGCGCAATGTACATGCACAATAAATACAAGCCAACACCAATAACAATACAGATGTCCGCAATGTTAAATGCAGGCCAATGCCAGCCGCCAATATGAAAATCCAGAAAATCTATTACCGCACCAAAACGTACCCTATCAATTAAATTTCCAATCGCACCGCCAATAATTAATGACAGGGGTACAACTTCGTACCGGGGGGCACGACGAATCGTGTAATACAAAATAAAACCTGTAATAAACCCAGTTGCGACAATCAATATTATCGGTGCCGATTCGCCCATCGCACGGAATAACGAAAACGACGTACCCGGATTCCAGGTAAACACAATGTTGAAAAAATCAAATATGTGTGCCATTAAATATGGCACAGGAACAATATCCCATGCGGCCCCAACCATTGGGACTGTGCCAGTGATTAAATAAAGTAATATACCCTTGGACAATTGATCCAAAAATATTGCGCCAAAAACTATTGATAAAATAATTGTTAATTTTTTCATGTGTGATCTTTCCATACCGGTTGTAAATATAACAATACGAATAATGAATTGCAATTAAAAATCCCCAAAACAATGGGGATATTATATTAATCACGCTTGTCCGATATAACCGTCGATAATTCTGAATAATTATTGCTGCGCATGCGACATACCAGTTCATCAATTTTTTTATCTGACACGCCCGAATTTGCCAATACGTTGTACCCCAACATAAATGATGATTCAATAGTTTCAGGCAATGCAGTTTCAACCCCTTCGCGCATCAACATTTGGGAATCCGCCAAATTGCGGGCACGTGCAAATATTTTTATGCGGGGCGCAATTGATTTTACCGTCAGGATACACTTTCGCGCCGTCGCCGCATTATCCAGCGCAACAACAACCGATTTTACCCGACGTGGCTTTAACCCAAGTTCGGACAAAACGTCACCATTCGTTGTATCACCATAAACAACATTAAAGCCCATTTCACGACCCATCATTACAGAATTTACATCCAAATCAATCGCCAGATATGGAATGTTTTGCGCGTCCAACATCTGGCACACAATCTGGCCAACGCGCCCGAAACCACAAACAATTACTTCAGGCTGAATTTCAGTTTTGCCATCATCTGATGCACGTGAAAAATGTTGGGGGAACAGTTTTCCACGACGCTGTAAATAATCATGCAGACACAACAACAGCGGTGTCGTCATTATAGATAAAATAATTATAGCCGTCAGAATTTCTTCGTGCCCAGATGGTATTGCGTTTATGCCACTGGTCTTCATCGTTTGCAGCATCAACAATGCAAATTCACCACCCTGGGCCAATATCAATGCAATCATCATAGAATCATGCAGATTTACACCGCGCACACGCGCAACCATGTATATCGCAAAAAACTTTAACACCATAAAACCAATCAGCCCCAGCAAAACAACATACCAATGTTCTGACAAGAAATGCAGATTTAAACCCATCCCTAATGATATAAAGAACAGCGCCAAAAACAGTGTTGCGTATGGCGAAATCTCGGCTGTGATTTGATGACGATATATCGTTTCAGACATTAACATACCAGCCAAAAATGCCCCCAGCCCCGCTGGCATTCCCATCAAATCAACTAAAACAGCCCAAACAACAATGTTCAGCATAACCGCCAACAAAAATGCCTCTTTGGATTTTAGTTTGCTGACCTGGCGCAATATGGGTGTCATAACAAAACGACCAAGGATAATTACAGACAATATCAGCGTCACAGACACCACCGCAACATCAATGGCAGCAGCACCCAGGCTGAACGATTTTCCAGAAAACACCGGCAACATTGCCAACAATGGAATCGACAATAAATCCTGGAACAGTAATATCGAAAATGTTTGACGGCCCATTTCGGTATTCAGCTGGTTTCGATCGGTCAATAATTGCAAGTCAGCCGATGTACTGGACATCGCCAGCATCAGCGCCACCATTATACAACCAACAATTGTCCAACCCGTAAATCCAAACAACAGTGGAAACAGCATTACAGCAACCATTAAAACCTGGGCGGCGCCAAATCCGAAAATCGTGCGACGCATGCGCCACAGGCGACGAATGTTTATTTCCAACCCAATATTGAACCATAAAAACATAATCCCCATATCACCCAGGAATGTCCATGTTTCAGATAATTCGAACAAATTAAATACGTATGGGCCGGATAAAACACCCGCCAATAAAAAAGCCGCCAACGCACCAATACGCGCCATACGCAACATATAAACCAAAACAAAAACAATCGCGAAAAACGCCAATAATGATAAAGACATATTCCCCTCCTGCCCCCTTGATAGAAAGACTATAGCAAATTATTTGCCAACGTTGCAAATGTTTCTGGCGATAAATTTTCAGCACGTTCGGTCCCAGTCAAACCAAAACAAGCCCAATCAACATTCGGTAAAATTCCACGTATCATCTTGCGGCGCTGGCCAAATAATTTGGCGGTTATTTGTTCAATCTTGGTCAAATCTGCGATACGCGAAATTTTTTCTGGATTGGGAATAATCTGAACAACCGCCGATTGAACCTTTGGCATGGGAACAAATGCAGTATTTGGAACATCAAACAAAATGCGCGCATCCGCAATCAGTGATGTCAGCACCGCCAGACGACCATAATGCGCGTCACCTGGGCGCGCGATGATACGTTGTGCAACCTCGCGCTGGAACATCAAGGTTAATGATTTTATCGATTCGCCTGCCGCAATTTTTTGCAGCCAGCCAACCAATAATTGCGTACCAACATTATATGGCAAATTTGCGCATATCGCATATTCTGTCAATCCCAATGCAGAAAAATCAACACGCAACGCATCATCGTAAATAACACCAAGCCGCCCCGATGACGCATCAATAACACGGGATAAAATTGGGGCGGTTGTTTTATCTTTTTCAATCGCGACAACACGCGGGGCGCCTGCAATCAAAATGGCACGTGTCAAGCCCGCGGGACCTGGCCCAACTTCGACCACAGGGATATGCGCGATATCAGGAACACTGCGCGCAATACGCCCCGTCAAATTCAAATCAAATAAAAAGTTTTGACCAAACTGTTTCTTGGGTTCCAGACCGCATTCGCGCATCATTTCTGATACAGGTGGCAGACTTGCAATCTTGTCAATCATAATAATTTACGCCCCCCAAACGCCAATGTTAATGTGCCATCATCCAAATAATCTAGATCCCCACCCAGCGGAACACCAGACGCCAATTCAGAAAAACGTACATCAGCAGTATCGCCAAGTGACGACATAATATAATGCTGGGTCGTTTTGCCTTCGACAGTGTTGGGCAAGGCAAATATAACCTCGGCTATTTTTTCGTTTGTAATTCGCGCAGATAAATTTGCAATGTTTAAATCCTGGGGCAATATGCCAGACGCACCCGATAATAATCCACCAATTATATGATAACGACCATGAAAAACCGATGATTTTTCCAGCGTCCAAACATCCGACAGGTCACGAACAATGCACAACTGGCCATTTGCACGTGACGCGTCACGACAAAATTCACACAGAGACAAACCGCGATCTGTTAAAACACCACAACATGGACACGGCGCAATATTTTCCATCGCATCAACAATCGCAGATGCCAACGCAGACGCGCGCCCGGTTTTATCCTGTAATAAATGCAGTGCAATACGCTGGCCACCACGCGAACCAACACGTGGCAGTTTTGAAAATAATTTTATTAACTTTTCAATCCTTGGATTCATAGTGTATATAAAATACTAATGAAAAACGTAGCTGTCAATCCCGTTTGCAGATGCAGATGATTTTAATTGACCGGCGGCACTGTCGGTCAAGCCATATACGCGCACACGATACAGCCCTGTGCCGGTCGGTTCCAGAACAGCGTCTGCACCCAATATTTTTTTTACCTTGGCAACCTGGGCCTGGGCAGCAGATTCAGAAGAAAACGCCCCGAACTGAACACCGGCACCCCCTGTTTTTGTCGCGACAGTCGACGCACCTGAATACTTTGGCATGGCCTGTGATGTTGCAGTATTGTATGCTGATGTAAATGTCGTTGGCGAAACCGCCGCCTGTTGTGCGGGCGCGGCTGCGGTTTGAACAGGTGGCACATATGTATTTTTTACGACGGGCTGTTCCCCAGTATTTAACATAGAAAAGCCACGATTTAACATCTGGGCAGCAACATTCGCACGCACGTCTTTGTTTTCCGCCCCCAAGACCACAGACATTAAATGCGCGTTCCCACGATGCGCCGTCGCAACAAGTGAATATTTTGACTTTTTGGTGTAGCCCGTCTTCATCCCGTCACAGCCATTAAAAGACGTCAGCAGGCGATTGCCATTTGTGTACGTTTTGCCATTGTACGTCCACGATTTAATGCCAAAAAAATGCCAGTACTGTGGGAAATGCTTGTAAACGGCCATTGATAATAATGCAATATCACGCGCCGTAGACATGTGATCGTCGTTTGGCAGACCAGATGAATTTTCAAAATTTGTATTGCTTAGCCCGATTTCACGCGCAACACGTGTCATCAAATCTGCAAACGATTCTTCCTGGCCGCCCTTTAAATTTTCAGCCAATACGCGCGCAACATCATTTGCGCTGTATACAGCAACAGCTTTTATCGCGTCTTCTACCTGAATCTTGGACCCCGCAGCCAGCCCCAGTTTTACAGGCTCTGCATTTGCGGCAGATTGTGAAACAATTAAATAATCATTCAGACTTAATCGCCCATGTTCCAATGCATCAAATGTTAAATATAATGTCATTATTTTTGTTAGGCTGGCAGGATAATTTAATTGATTTGCATTTTCTTGGTACAGTACACGCCCTGTATCCATATCCGCAACCAAGGCCGCACGATATTGGGCGGCATCCGCACCCATACAAATAAACATTGCTGATATCAGGAATAACATTCTTCTCATAAAAGTAATGTTAGTAAAAAACAAATAGCCGGGTCAACAAATAAAAAAAATCCCCCGAACGGGGGATTGTTATTTTTACTGAACTGTTTCAACTGCGGCAACCTCTTCTGTCACCGTGGGTTCAGATGGTTCGACCTGGACAGATTCTGGTTCGGATGGAACACTTTCTGGTTCGGCCGGCACGTTTGTTTTTTCCAGTTCGGAAATCAATCCACGAATTCTGTCTGCAGTTTCTGCATCGTTTAATGCAACTGCAATTGTATAGGATGATTCCAAATCTGTACGTGCCGCATCAGGATTGCCCAGGCTTAAATTCAATGCAGCTGATTTTTCAAAGTATGCCATTGCGCGACTGGATAAAGATTCACGTTCTTCCATTGTTGGGGCACCCTGAATCTGTTCAGAAATTACACGAATCGCAGATGCATAATCAGATATTGCATCCGCATAGTTACCCAACGCGGTATAAGCTTCGGCGCGTTCTGCATAAACAGATGGATTTACAACACCTTCTGGACGGGCCAATGAATTGGTATAATCTGCAATTGCACCCTGCCAGTTTTTCGTCCATAGATTCAGCTGGCCACGTTTGGCATATAAATCACGCATTTGCAATGCAACACTAGGATTCGAACTATTCGCAGCCAAAGCATTGTTAATGTCGTTCATTGCTGCAGAATAATCTTCTAAACGAGCGTACAACAAAGAACGATCATAATATGCAACCGCGTTCGCAGGATCTTTTGACAAAGCCGCATTAAAGTCGGACATCGCATTATTATAATCACCGGCCTGCATGTAGGCTTCGCCCCTTAGGATATATGTATCAACCGATGCAGCACCAGCGTCAATCGCAGCAGTCAAATCTGCAATC
>JAFNYG010000036.1 GCA_017383325.1 Alphaproteobacteria bacterium
ACGGTAGTTCTAGCGCCGATGTCGCCGACACCGGTAAGGACAACGGGTTTAGTATCCGTTGTGTGACAGATATAGATGGTACGATGCAGGGCTTCTCGTCTAGTGACGCTTCCAGCATGAGCAATGGCGACACGAAGAAGCTGGTAGATACGCGAGACGGGCAGGTCTATACTGTGGCGAAAATCGGCAACCTAGTCTGGATGACAAGAAACTTAGCCATAGGCTGTAATGGTTCCGGTAGTACTTATGGTGATACTATTACGAGTAAGACTCTCACTAGCTCTGATTCTAATGTATCCTCCAGCTGGAGTACCCCAACCAATAGCCTGACCCTAGGTAACGATTATAACGACCCACGTATGGCTTGTAATGCCACCTATGGCGGTTATTATAACTATGCTGCAGTTTCTGCTGGTACGGTTACAAGTAATCAAAATGCTACTAATGAAGCAGAATCTAGTATCTGCCCAAGTGGTTGGAGATTACCCACTTATTCCGAACAGGCCAGCATTACGTCTTCGACGTCGGTCTTTAGTCCTGTCTATAGCGGGCTCTACAACCGTGGCAGCCTCAGCAATACCGGTACCGGCGGATACTGGTGGTCGTCTACCCCGTACCCTAGCAATAGCAACTACCGTTACTACCTGCACTACAACGATGGCTCCCTGAATACCGTCCTCAACTATCGCAGCCGCGGGCTCTCAGTTAGGTGCGTCCGCGGTAGCGCGTAGCTCGTGCCCCCCTCAGTGAACTGAGCCCAAAACACCCCGCAATTGCGGGGCAAAAATTATTCATCCGCGGACGCGTCTGCGTCATCAGGTTCGGCAGATTCGTGTTCTTCTACCACGCGGGCAACTGTTTCAATTTGCAACAATTGATTTTCTAGTGCTGCACGTTCAGACGATTTATAACCGGTTTCAGTTTCGCCTTGTTTTTCTGTCTGCTTGGCATGCGATACTATTGCGGGATTTATCAGGTTATTATAGATCTCAATCGCATGGCGTGTGCCTGCCATATCGCGCGCCAGCAATTTGTTTTCAGGCCCAGGGAAGAACCATTCGTCCAATTTCACCGCGGTTATTTGCATAATTGGGCGTGTACGCGCCTGGGACAGCCATTGTGGCAGATGTGGCATATCAGAATAATACCATAATGCCCCCCAATAAAAAATCCCCATAACAACAATACCACGTATAATCCCAAATATTACACCCAATGTTTTATCTGTAACATTCATTATGCTGTCTTGGATTTTTTCACGCAGTTTCTGATTAAAGAAACCGACCAACATCAACAAGGCAAAGAATATTATAAAATACGACGCGATTAATGTTCCAACGGTCGATTCAGACAAATCAAACCAAGATTGCAACAATCTGTCCAACCACGGCGACGCAAATCGAGCCGACACCGCTGCAATGACCCACGATAATGTCGCAATGGTTTCGTATACACCCCCGCGAACAGTTGCCCAAATTGTGGACGCCAATATGACGCCCACATAAATATAATCAAGTGTTGTTAAATCAAACATTTTTTCCGATTCTAAGATTATTTTTTGTTATCTTTGCGAACCAAAACATACCCCAGGCCTGCAACCAAAACAATTAACAGCCCCCAGAACCAAATTGTGCTGCCACTGTTTTCATTTTTTTTTACAGTCTGTTCGGATTCTGCAGACGGTTCCACAGTTGCAACAGCTGCGCTGTATTCAGAAATAGCATTTACGCGATCAGCATGTTCTGATTTAAATTTTTCAACATCTGCTTCCATCGCTTTCTTGTTTTCTGCTGCGGTTGCTTTTTGTTCATCAGTCATATCAGATTCAACATGCTGACGCAAAGTATCCTGCATAAAATCAGCATACCCCTGTTCGCATTTATCACCAATTACCAAAACAGGAACACCACCAGATTCAAATTTGCACTTTTCTAATGTTTCTTGGAACTTAGACAAATTTGCCTGGTCCATTACATTGACTTCTGTTACTTTTAATTCTGGGTATTCATACACCAAAGTGTTGGAAATGAAATCGCGCGCATGATGACAATGTGGGCACGATGGCGAATAATAAACAGTAATATCGGCTGCAGATGCTGCGCCAGCAAAAGTTAAACCCAAGACCGCTGATAACATAGAAATTTTTTTCATTTATGACTCCTTTCAATGGTTCGATTATATAAAATATTTTTACCAACACGCAAGCGCTTTTTAATAAAATTTTCCTGTTGCAAAAAATGTGCTTTGCGTACATCATTCGCCCATACAGGAGGAAAACCAATGTTCGCATTAGACCAATTCCCTTTGCCGTATGCAACAGATGCACTGGCACCGTACATTTCACAGGAAACACTGGAAACGCACCACGGAAAACATGTCGCAACATATATCGACAATCTGAACAAACTGATTCAAGATACACCATACCAAGAAATGCCACTGGTACAAATAATCCAGGTGTCCGCAGAGAAGCCAGACGAACAAAAAATCTTTAATAACGCGGCACAAATCTACAATCATGATTTCTTTTTTCATGGCATGTGCCCAAAATGCACAGCGCAAATACCAGATGAAATTATTAAACAATTTGGCAGCGCAGAAAACTTTAAATCACAATTCAAAAACGCCGCAACATCTGTATTTGGCAGTGGATATACGTGGCTGGTACGGGATGGTGACAACAGGCTAAGGATAATCAATACAGCAAACGCAGATACACCAATCGCCCATGATATGAAGCCTGTGTTGAATCTGGATGTATGGGAACATGCGTACTATTTAGATTATAAAAACAAACGCGCAGATTTTATTGATACTTTTCTGGATAATTTAGTCGACTGGGATTTCGTCGCAGAAAATTTAAAATAATAAAAGCCCCCAAATCGGGGGCTTCTTTAATGTTCGTCGCCAATGTGTTCTGGCTGACAAATTTCGACGTCACGTGTCATAGCCAAAAATTTGTCGGCACGACGTTGTGGCAACTGGTCAACAGGGATTTGTTGCAGTTGCGTAATTTGGGACGCCACTGAATTCGCCAACAATTCCATCGTCGTTTGCCAATCAGTGTGCGCACCACCCGCAGGCTCATGAACAATTTCATCTATGACATTCATGTCGGCCATATCACGCGCCGTCAATTTCATCGCAGCAGACGCAACCGCACGATATTTATTATCGCGCCACAAAATACTGGCACATGATTCTGGTGCAATCACAGAATAAATCGCATTTTCCATCATCAACACACGATCGCCTGTACCAATCGCAATTGCGCCACCGGAACCACCCTGGCCGGTATTTACGGCAACATATGGGGCACGCATAGACAATCCCGCAGAAATAGACGCGGCGACCGCCTGGGATTGGCCACGTTCTTCGCCTTCGCGCCCGGCAAATGCACCGGCGGTATCAAACAAAGAAATCAGCGGCAAATTAAACTTTTCCGCCAGACGCATCATACGCACAGCCTTGCGATAACCGTCGGGATTTGCCATACCAAAACGATGTTTTTGGCGCGTTTCAATTGTGCGCCCTTGTTCCTGGCCGATTATAACCGCGGGTATTCCACGCCAAAAACCAATACCAGAACCCATCGCGGCATCTTCGGCATACAGTCTGTCGCCCGCCAGATACGTCCAATCGTCCACAATGCCATTTATATAATCTAAAAAGTGTGGACGGTTTTCATGGCGCGCCAACAAGACTTTGTCATAAGCTTCGTTTTCGCCCATACCACGAATCTTTTTCGATGGATCGTGCGCAGGTGTTGTCACAGAAATCTGCTTTGGGGTGCGTTCCTGTTTTGTTAATACCGCCAATATTTTTGCAATCGCATCGTGCAACTGACCGCGCGCAACGACCATGTCAACCATTCCATGTTCGTACAGGTATTCAGCCGTTTGGAAATTAGATGGTAATTTTTCACGAATATTTTGTTCAATCACACGACGGCCTGCAAACCCGATTCGCGCCCCCTTTTCCGCAATATGAATATCACCCAACATTGCAAATGACGCTGTCACACCACCAAATGTAGGATCGGTCAACAAAACAATGTACGGAATACCGTTGGCATTTAATTTATTTACAGCTGCTGTGGTGCGTGCCATCTGCATCAATGACAAAATATTTTCCTGCATACGCGCACCACCACTGGCCGTTACCATTATAAATGGGCGACGTTCCGCAACAGCGTGTTCCATCGCAGCAACAATCGCATCACCCGCAGCACGCCCCATTGACCCCATCATGAACAGGCCGTTTAATACACAAACAGTAGATGGTACACCACCGATTGTACCGTCAGCAGATGAAACAGCATCATAACATCCTGTTTCAGAGCGAGCTTCGCCTAGACGTTCTGTATACGCCACACGATCAACAAACCCCAACGGATCATCAGATATAGATGGTGGGGTTAATTTTTCCCAGGTATTGTCATCAAATAATAAATCAAACCTTTGTTTTGGTGTCATGATAAATGCACGACCACAACTGGGGCAAATGTATTTATTATCCTTATAATCCTTGTAATAAACAAGTTTTCCACACGATTCACATTTAATCCACATCAGGCGACGAACACGGTCATAGCGTTCACGATTACGATTTTTTATGCCTGATTTTTTACCAAATAACATATTTACTGTCCATTCATCTTTTTAGTTAATTCACGACTGGGCTTGAACAAAATAGTCGTGCTGGCAGGCAATGGCATAGGCTGGCCTGTGCATGGATTATAGCCAATCTTGGTGGCACGGGCACGTGGTTGAAATGTACCAAAACCACGGATTTCAATCCTGTCGCCGGCAGCAACAGATTCAATCATATGATCAGATACAGTATCTAGTATTGCAGCCGCGTCTGATGCGCGCATATGCTTGAACCGAACCTGAATAGAACGCACAATGTCTGACCTTTTCATATTTCTCATCCTTTATTCTTGCCCTTTATTATTAATATCTTAGCACATTTTATCAAGAATAAAGTTTTTTATTTATTCGGAATACGTTCCTGTGCCAATAATCTGCAAAAAAATGATAAATTATCTGATGAAAACGGAGAAAAAAATGAGCAATCAATCCAATCAATGCAACTGTCAAAAACATGAATGCGCACGCGAGATACCACCGACAATTCCGCTGATTGGTGACAGAGCCCCAAATTTCACCGCCAACACAACAAATGGACCTGTTAATTTTCCAGATGATTTTGCCGGAAAATGGGTTGTATTCTTTTCGCACCCATCAGATTTTACACCGGTGTGCACGTCTGAATTTATCGAATTTCAACGTCAACTGGCAGAATTTGATGAACTAAATACCAAACTGATTGGATTGTCAATCGGCGCACTGTCATCACACCTGGCGTGGTTTAATGCCATAGATAATTTGAAACATGGAATCCGTATAACATTCCCATTAATTGACGATATGACTATGCGTATCGCAAAAATGTACGGTATGTTGCAACCAAATGCGTCCAACACCAGTGCTGTACGCGCAGTTTTTATAATCGATCCAGCCGGTATCGTTCAGGCGATCTTGTACTATCCGGCGACACTGGGGCGAAATATAAATGAAATCAAGCGAATGATTATCGGATTCCAAACTGCAAATGCATTTGGCGTGGCGACACCTGCAAACTGGGTGCCGGGCGACGATGTTTTATGCCCTGCCCCGACAAATGCAACAGCAATGCGCCAACACAACAATAAAACACCATGGTTTTTAACATATAAAAGGCTGACCGCAGATGATATTTATAGCAAAATCAGAAAACAAAAACCTGGTAAAAAATAACCCAGGCGCCGATAAACCGGTATACTTTTGGTTCAAAATACCAGCGGAAAATCGCGTATATCCATGGGAACGCCGTCGCGTTCGGGATCCCATTGATAAACAGGCATTATAACCCGTTTTTCAGAATCAAATTTTACACCTTCGGATTTTAATGCGCGATACTGTTCCGTTGCCATACCACAGCATAACGACCCATCTTTGAAAACAACACGATGCCATGGTAGATGCCATGACGCCTTGTTATTGGATGCATAGCCAACAAATCGCGCCATACGGGGACGGCCAATCATCGCAGCAATCTGGCCAAACGTCGCCACGCGCCCGTGCGGGATACGAGCAACAACATCATAAACTTGTTCATTAAATGACTTTGCCATGTTTTGCAGTTTATCACGACTGTATAAATTGTCAAATATTTGCCCTTGCAAAATAATCCCAAGATGATTATAATAGCCGGCACGGAGACGTGGCAGAGCGGTTGAATGCGCGCGACTCGAAATCGTGTATACGGCAACCCCGTATCAAGGGTTCAAATCCCTTCGTCTCCGCCAGGATTAAAAGAAAATGCGCCCATTTGGGCGCGTTTTGTTTTAACCAAATGGAACGAAGGGATACGCCAGAGCGCAGCGCATGGCGAATACGAAAATACACAACTAGAAAAATCTTAAAAAATCGAACAAGCGAGATTTTTTTGATTTTTATTATTGTGTATCGAGGACAGGAATTCGTCTCCGCCAGGATTAAAAGAAAACGCGCCCAAATGGGCGCGTTTTTATCTTTGCTTTTTATAACTATCGCACAGTTGCGATATCTTGCGTGCCATTTTAAATGCGGCACACGGATCTGGACATTCAGATGAAAAAATCAGTTGCAAATTTCCCTGGGCATCAAAATATTTCTTGATTGTCGCATTTCCAATTGTCGGATACCAGACAGACTCGCTCATGCGTGCACCCAGATGACATTGCTGTCTGCAACCGTCACAATTGCCCGATGCATTGTTTATTTCTTGGTTCAGTTTTTCTAGTTTAGATTGCGAAAACATTATAACTTCCTTGCTGTTAGGTTCAACAAAATTGTCCATCACCGCATTAATTAACATTTCTTCGGCTTTGGCATTTGCCTTAACACACCATTGTACTTTTAATTCGACACACAGTTATAGCACACGCGTTGGCTTTGTCAAGGATATTCAAAACACACTAAATAGAAGTCTTATCAAACCTCAAAATTATAATTTTTAACCGATTTGACGATTGCATTGACCAGTTTGTCCTGATGTTTGCTGGTTTTTAATAATTTTTCTTCGGCGGCATTTGAAAGATGCCCTAATTCTAGTAATGCGCCAGGTACCGTTGAACGCAACACCGCAAATGGCGCATGACGAACGTCGGGACCAGGTTGCTGTTCAATACTGGCACGCTTGAACGATTTCGCACAGCCGGTTGCGTATTCCTCGCTCATTTCTGCGACGGCGTGTTGCTGCAGCGAAGACAGGGCAATGCGGATATTTTCTTCGAATTCAGTAAAACCTTCGACCCCGATTTTGTCGGCGGCATTTTCAGCCTCGGCCAGTTTTTTTGCCTCCTCGTCGGATGCCTTTTCCGATAATGTATAAATCGAGAATCCCTTCATTTTGCGGCTGGGGTTCGCGTTGGCGTGCAATGAAATAAACAGGTCTGCTTTGTGCTTCTCAGCGATATTGGCGCGTTCCGCCAATTTCAGATATGTATCATTGCTGCGCGTAAGGTAGGTTTTAAAACCATTTGAATCCAGTTTATTCTTTAATTTTTTTGCGACGGATAAAACAATATCTTTTTCACGGGTTCCGCCCTTGCCAATACAGCCCGGATCCTTGCCCCCGTGGCCCGCATCAACAACAATTACGTATTTACGTGACGCAGTTATCGCAGTCGTAGCGGTTGCCGCAGACGTTGTATACGATGAATTCGTTGCAGACGACGTTGCCCCCGCAACAAAATCCAAGACCAAACGATAATCACTGTCCCCGTTCGGTTCTAAGACCATAATTGATGATTTTGGAATTTGGGCAATTGACTGTTTCAATGTGGCAATAATCTGCAAACTGTCACCATTTTGCGCCTGGGCAATTGATTTAACCAAACCACCGGACGCCAAGTTCGCAGAAATAGATGAATTTGCAGCCGTGTTTGCAATATTTATTACCAATTGTCCCGCCGGATATGACAATGAATAGGATGGACGCGTCGCAGTTTCAATAACCAAACGCGTTTTGTTTCCAGGCTGAACCCCGGTACGCAAAGAACGCAACGAATTGCGCGCCGCAAGCGCCACACGCGGCAACATCGCCGTTGCAACCACAGCAAATCCAGTGAATTTCAACAAGTTTCGACGGGTAATTTTCATGAGTTGTATTATATCAAAATTCAGCATCGCGTTCAAGCCTAATTCAGGAATATATGATTGCGTTTGGGAAAATATTCGTATACCATGCAATTTGTCAGTTAGCAGTTGGGCGTCGATACCCCAATTCCTATACTGAAAAAATATAGGAGTTCTTTTATGAAAAAAGTTGCCATTTTATATATTGCACTGGGGCGGTATATCACATTTTGGAAAGATTTCTATGAATCCTGTGAAAAGCACCTGGGGCCGTGTGAAAAGCAATACTTTGTATGGACCGACAATGAAACTTTTGAACATTCAGACGCAGAAAATGTCACAATCACGCCTGCACATAAAAAGGGGTGGCCATATGATACACTGTTGCGATTTGAAATGTTTCTGCAACGCGAAAAAGAACTGAAAGAATTTGATTATATATATTTCTTTAATGCAAATATGCAATTTGTAAACCCAGTAGATCTGGCCGAGATTACACCGTGTGAATGGCATGACGGATTGGTTGCAGGCAGCCACCCGGGGCGCCGTGGCGACGTGTTTTCTGGCAATCCAGACGTATTTGGATATGAACGCAGACCAGAATCAACAGCGTACATACCATATGGCAAGGGAAAACACTATGTCTGTGGCGCATTTAATGGCGGAACCAGTGAAGCGTTCTTGAAAATGTGCAGAAAATTAAAGAAAAACATCCAAATCGATTTGGATAATGACATTGTGGCACGCGTTGATGACGAATCCCATCTGAACGCATATCTGGTTGACAAGGAATTCTTGCTGTGCGGACGCGCATATGGATTTCCTGAAGGAAAATTAAAACATGTGAACACAGTCGAAATGCCGATGATAAAGGTAATTTCCAGACATAAAGAAAGTCCGAAATACGGCGGCGTGCGTTGGTTACGCGGTCAATCAGAACGCAAAATTCCAAACAACTGGATTGTTCGCAACGTGATGATTCCAGGTTGTAAAATCATATCGCTGTTTATGCCAACACAAAAATACAGACGACGGGTAAAAAATTATTTTGGTTCTTTGTAAAAAAATCGCCCATATGGGCGATTTTTATTCAGCCAATGTTCCGACAGACATTGTAATACGACGGATACCACTGCTGATAGATTTTTCTTTGTTTACCTTGGCCTTTAAAATTTCGCCGGTGTGATATACGTGCGTTCCACCACACAATTCACAGGAAACATCGCCCGCGGTAATAACCTTGACTGTGTCGCCGTATTTTTCACCAAACAGTGCCATCGCACCTTTCTTGACCGCATCCGCCATCGACATTTCATCATGTTCAACCGGCATATCCATGGCAATCCATTTGTTAACCAAATCTTCGACGGCCTGTTTTTCATCCGCCGTCATTGCACGACCAAAGCGAAAGTCAAAGCGAACAGAATCTGGGGAAACCTTTGACCCGCGTTGTTCAACATCTTCGTTCAGTACGCTGCGCAAAGCCGCCTGTAGCAGGTGCGTTGCCGTATGCGCGCGCGCCGTCTGTTGACGTACCGCAGTGTTAATAACAGGTTTTACAACATCGCCAACATTTAATGCGGATGTTAATACACCCTTGTGAATAACAACGCTGTCAACACGCGCGGCCTCTGACACGTTCATAACCGTGTTATCACCAACCCTTAATTCGCCACAGTCACCGACCTGGCCACCCTGGGTGCCATAGAAATTTGTTTTGTCTAACGCAACCTCTACTTCATCACCTGCGATCGCAGATTCAACAAATTCCCCGTTGCGCAAAATAGACAGCACGCGCGATTCCATATCAATCGGCGCATATTTTGCCGTATCGTCTGTGCCCGATAAATCCGTCTGAGATTCCCAATATATACGCGTTCCCTTGGTATTGGCACGTGAACGTTCCTTTTGTTCGGCCATGGATTTTTCAAATCCCGCAACATCAACGTCAATGTTTCGATCGCGCAAAATCATCTGGGTCAAATCCAATGGGAATCCATATGTATCAAACAATTTGAACGCAACATCGCCAGGCAGCACATTGTTATTCAGTTTGGGAATTTCATTTTCCAGCAACTTCATACCATTTTGCAACATGTCTGCAAATGCATTTTCTTCGTTCTGAATAATTTCAACAACACGCGCCTGTTCGCGCGCCAATTCTGGATACGCTTCGCCCATTTCTGTGATTAGTGCAGGATACAATTTTGACAGCAATGCCCCACGATGTCCCAAAATCTGGCCGTGACGCATCGCACGACGCAATATACGACGGATTACATATCCGCGATCTGTGTTTGATGGGATAACACCATCTGCAATTGCAAAACCAACTGAACGCAGATGGTCGGTTATAACCTTGAAACTGGCAACATTTTCGGCAGTTTGGGCGACACCGGTAATATCAGACACAGCGCGTTTTAAATTTACAAACAAATCAGTATCATAGTTGTCCGTCTTGCCCTGCATAATGGATGCAAATCGTTCCAGCCCCGCCCCAGTATCAACATTCTGTTTTGGCAGTGGTGTCAAATTGCCGTTTGCGTCGCGATCGTACTGCATAAATACGTCGTTCCAAATTTCAACCCAGCGACCACCATCTTCGTCGGCAGAGCCCGGCAAACCACCCGGCAAATCAGCCCCCATATCATAGTGCATTTCAGTACACGGCCCACACGGCCCCGTTTCGCCCGCCGACCACCAATTATCTTTGTCCCCCAGCAAAATTGCGTCTTTGCCAGAAACCTGTTTCCAGATTTTAACCGCTTCGTCATCACTGTAGTGCGTGGTCACAACAATGCGATTTGGATCCAGTTTGAATACCTTGGTCAATAATTCCCAAGACATTTCAATCGCGCCGGCCTTGAAATAATCGCCAAAAGACCAATTGCCCATCATTTCAAAAAACGTATGATGACGACCATCAAAGCCAACGTCTTCCAGGTCATTATGTTTACCGCCGGCACGAATACATTTCTGGACGTCTGCAACACGCGGGGCAAATGCAGGTTCTGTGCCCTGTAAAATCCCCTTCCATGGGACCATACCCGCAACCGTGAACAGCAACGTTGGATCATTCGGTATCAGGGATGCCGATGGCACAATCTGGTGCCCTTTGGATTCAAAATACTGTAAAAAAGCCTGTCTTATTTCGTTATATGTCATGTTATTGTTCCTTTGATTATCGTGGGCATTGTATAAATATTGTTCCACAGTTTCAATTATATATTTGTATTTTTAAAAAAATTATGCGTCCTGTCCAGATTCTGGGGGTGTGATGGCACACAATGCGGCACGCACCACCGCATCATATCGCGAAATCGCACGCGATATCTGTTGTGCTGGATTCTTGGCCGGTTGCAGCGGCATTCCGTATTTTGTCGGCGCAGTATCAATATCTGTCGCGATATAGTTTATTGTATCCATATATATAGGCGCAGCGCATTCATTATCGTGATGGGCAATAATGTTCAATGCCGACCACATCATCATATCAACAGGTGGCCGAAAAGATAAAGATTCATCCGTATCGGATATTGCCTGGGTGGATTCGTTCAAAACCGCCGCCATGCGCAAAATTACAGGATATCGAACCAGCGTCCCCGCCAAGCCAACATGTGGCCGAACCAAATATATGTTTTCATTGTCTGTGTGGCAACATTCTGGGGCACGAACAGCACGCAACACATCAATCAGTCGTGTGCGAATGACCGCCATATTTTGTATAATTGCAAAATTATTTTTTGACACATTCGGGACAGTCAGGTTCGTCAAAATATCATCGTCATCCACAAAAACAAACCAATCTGCATTAAACTTTTTCCTGTGTGCAAAATCCAGAATCGCCAACCGCGCACGCAACATACCAACATTGTACGTTGAATTTATAATATACAGCCGCCCGCGATAGCCCAACCTGCGAATTTGCCGCCTGCTGACACGGGATTGGGGATTATCGTTATATATAATCAATACATAATTTGTTTTTAAGCGCGCCAATCCAGGGACAGATATCCCCAGATATTCGTTATAGAACGTAGTAATCCCAACAATAATTCGCGATTTCCGATTAAACATACCAAAATATTAGATAAAAATTTCAAAAATTGCAATTGCATAGTTATTTGTGATATAATTAGCTTGATAGCGAGGGACTTTCTTATGAAACCAACAATGTTGTTTGCGATTGTTTTATTAACATCTATTGTTTTGATGACTGCCTTTAATATAACATTATCGCCGACAACCCCGATTGTTTTACCCCCGAACGTTGCGCCAGACGCACTGTTTGTATGCCCAACAGAAAGCAATACTTGGGATATACTGGCGGCGGGGCTAAACCAATTTACAAAACCATTGACCATCGGATTTTTCTTTGCAGTGATAATGTTGTGCTTTTCATGGTCGTGGGCAATGTATCAAAACTTATTAAAAGATAAGTTTGTTCGCGACGCATTTAAGACACCATGGGCGCTGACTAAAATATTGTTTTGGGCATTGATAATTGTGCTGATGTTGCTTAAAACCCCAAACCATTTTAGGACCGTCCAAGTCACAGGCACAAATACGAACTGGGTATTATGCGAAGAGAACACACCAGGCGCAAAGGCAGTGCGCGAAAACACAGTACACAGATAATGTATTTTTGTCAATAACGCAAAAAACGGGGCGTTTTTGATTATTGACTTGACTTAAAGCGCGGAATTCTCTACGATTCGTACAAGCAGTACAAGGAATGTCCATTGGAACTGCGGGACAACCTTAAAAATAAATAATTCTTATGAAAGGAGAAACATATGAACAAACAGCAATTGATTGAAGCAATCGCGAACGAAGTTGATATTACAAAAGCAACCGCAGCATCATGCCTGGACGCATTCATCAACACAGTTACAAAAGTTTTGAAAAAGAAAGGCGAAGTTCGCTTGGTTGGTTTCGGCACATTTGCAACAGCAAAACGCAAAGCAACAACAGGTCGCAATCCACAGACAGGCGCTGCAATCAAGATTCCTGCTTCTACACAGCCTAAGTTCAAACCAGGTAAAGCTTTGAAGGAAGCTTTGAACTAAAAAAAACAACGGCTTTTATATTAAACAAGGTCCCAGATTTGGGGCCTTGTTTTTTTCGCATAATTACGGCAATCCGTTCCGGAATAAGACTGCACACAGGCCAATAGGTACCTTTTCCCAATTGCGGTATTACAATTGCACAGCAAAAATAAAAACGATATAATACAGATGTCTTAGTTAAAGACACATGTAAACCTTGAAAAGGAGAAAAAATAGATGAGAGGACTTACAAACTATGTTCTTATACCATTGACATTTATCGGCGCCCTGAACTGGGGACTGATTGGTATCTTTGGATTTGACTTGGTTGCATTTTTATTTGGACCAGCCACATTGGCCAGCAATATAGTCTATGCGATTATTGGTATTGCGGCGTTGATATGGTTAATATGGATGTTTATTGATCGACCTGTATCACGCAACGATCGCTAATCACAAAAAAAGTTTCATGTCTGCGCCCCAAATACAGGGGCGTTTTATTTAGCCGATGAAACCAGATTATCAAAATCTGTTTCGTTCCAGATTAAAATGCCCAGCTCTTGCGCTTTTTTCAATTTGCTGCCGGCATCCGCGCCTGCGATAACAATGTCTGTTTTGGCAGATACACTGCCTGCGACATGTGCCCCCATACGTTCCAGAATATCCTTGGCCGCATCACGCGTATGATTCATCAATGTGCCCGTTAATACAACACGTTTACCCGACAACGGCCCATCCGTCGCCGTCCCCACAATATCTGCGTCATGAACATTAACGTGTTGCAACAATCTGTCCAACGCCCCTGCGTTGTGTGTGTCGGCAAAGAATGAAACAATTTCATCGGCCATAACGTCACCAATTCCATCAATATTTTTTAATTTCCATGCCGGCGCATTTCGTACCGCATCCAACGACCCAAACGCGCGCGCTAAAATTTTAGCCGTCACTTCGCCAACATCCGGTATACCAATCGCGAACAAGAATCTGTGCAAATCAATATCGCGCGCATTTTCAATAGATGTATTTAAATTTGCAACCGATTTTTCCCCAAAGCCGTCCATGCGTTTGATTTCGTCGCCATGGTTCTGAATCAGTGTGAATATATCTGCGGGTTCATGTATCCAACCACGTGATACAAAGTTTTCCAATTGCTTTGTTCCCAGACCGTCTATGTCAAAACGTTTGCGCCCAACAAAGTGTTCCAGTTCCCCAATTAATTGTGCAGGACACCCCATTGTATTAATACATCTGCGCGCAACCATGCCAGATTCTTGGACGACATTCCCACCACATACGGGGCAGACTGTTGGAAATTTAAATACGGTCGCGTTCGGTGCAGATTCAGCCACACCAACAATTTGCGGGATAACATCGCCTGCACGTTGCACAATAACCTTGTCGCCAATTTTAACATTCAGACGCGCAATTTCGTCCGCGTTGTGCAGGGTTGCACGCGATACAACAACGCCACCAATATTGATTGGTTCCAGTTCTGCGACCGGGGTTAAAACGCCTG
Organism: Alphaproteobacteria bacterium; assembly: GCA_017383325.1. Next base: position 14,730 of record JAFNYG010000036.1, read on the forward strand.
TGCGACCAACCTGGATTGTAATATCGCGCAGCGCAGTAATTGCACGCGCAGCAGGGAATTTATATGCAACTTCCCATCGGGGGCTGTTTGCACGACTGCCCATTCGTTCCTGGGTTGCGATATCATTAACTTTTAACACCAGGCCATCGATATCAAATGGAATATCTGGACGGATTAACATGGTATTATTGTATACATCCTGAATTTCATCCAGTGTTTTTGCGTGATGCGCCCATGCACGCGTGGTTTTAAAACCCCATGATTCCAATTTGTCAAAATATTCAGACTGTGTCGAAAAATCACGTCTTGAAATTTCACCATATGTATATGCAAACGCGCTGAGTTTTCGTGTCGCAGTTATCTGGGGATTCAGCTGGCGCAACGATCCGGCCGCCGCATTGCGCGGATTTGCAAATTGCCTTTCTGATTGTGCGTTCAGCGCAATAAAATCTGCGCGTTTCATATAGACTTCCCCGCGGACTTCGACCACATCGGGGAATGTGCCGGATAACCTTTGCGGGATGTCTGGAATTGTTTTCAAATTTGCGGTGATATCTTCGCCTTCGACGCCACTGCCACGTGTCAGACCACGTACCAACACACCATTTTCATATCGCGCGGCATATGAAACCCCGTCAACCTTTAATTCTATAAAAACATCTGGGGTGGTCAGTTTGTTAAACCAGTCGGCAACATCATCTTTGTCAAACACATCGGATATAGACAGCATTGGCACACTGTGTCGGTGAGATTTGAATTTATCAGACACAGCCGCCCCTACATGCGTTGACGCGCCAGTTGTTGCCAGTTCTGGGTACATTTCTTCGATTTCCAGCGCGCGTTTTTTTGCCATATCATATGTCGCATCGTCAACAAGTGGGGCATCCTGTTGATGATATGCGATGTCCCATTCGTGCAACTTTTTCAGTAATTCGGCGTGTTCAGATAAAATAAATAAATCGGGTACGTTTTTCATACCCGAATTATAGAAAATTAACAAAAATAACACAACGGAAAAAGAATCCGATTACAAGCCAAATTTATAAACCGCACCAAAATAAAATTCGGTCGCGTCAATATCGGTCTGGGCATATCGAGCGTTATGTATTTTGTGTTCAACCGTGCCATAGAATTGATATTTAACACCCAGATTTAAATCAATCCGATCGTTTAAAACAAAATTCACACCAATCATGGCGCTGTACGACAGGCCAAAGACAGAATCTGACATGTTTGGGTTGCTGACATCAC
>JAFNYG010000037.1 GCA_017383325.1 Alphaproteobacteria bacterium
AATCAAGAAAATAGATGCAGAAAATTTCACGCCTGACGATTGTCGCGATACAGATGGAATCTTGGTGCCGGGCGGATTTGGTGCGCGCGGTGTTGATGGAAAAATATCCGCCGCAAAATATGCGCGCGAAAACGCGGTTCCATACATGGGCATATGTCTGGGGATGCAGGTTGCAGTAATTGAATTTGCGCGCAATGTACTGGGGATTGAAAACGCAAATTCGTCTGAATTTTCATCTGACTGTACGCCTGTTATCGGCATAATGGCGGCGTGTGATTCTGAAAACATGGGTGGTACATTGCGATTGGGGGCGTATCCATGTGACATATCGCATGACACATTGGCGCACAAGATATATGGTGCGACCAACATATCTGAACGCCATCGTCATCGTTATGAAATGGACATTGGTCTGGAACAAGAATTTGCGAACGCTGGCATGATAATATCGGGGCGCAGCCCAGACGGCATGTTGCCAGAAATTATCGAATTAAAAAATCATCCGTTTTTTATCGCGGGTCAATTTCATCCTGAATTTCAATCCAGTCCATATACAGGTCACCCAATGTTTAATGCATTTATTGCCGCGGCCAAACAATCAAAATAGTATCGTCTTCTGTGTAAAAAAAATACCCCGAACGGGGTATTTTATTTTGCGGGTGCGACAATAATCGATTTTGTTCGTTCGTCTGGTTTTGATTTTGATTCCAGACTGCCTTTATCGCCGATTATTTCCAGTATTCGTGCGAACAATTCTGGCACAGCGTCTTTGCCACGCGCCAACACTTTCTTAGAGCCACGGGTCATGACTGCAATTTTTACCTTGTTTCCAGTGCCCAAAAATTCAAAAACTTTTTTCATTTTGATGTTCAGGTCGTTTTCTTCGATGAACGGTTTGACCCAAACTTCTTTCATTTCGATTGTTTTTTGGTTTTTGCGTGCCTCTGATGCGCGTTTTTTTTGTTCGTACTTAAACTTGCCATAATCCATAATTTTTGTAATTGGCACAGCGTTATTTGCATTAATTTCAACCAGGTCCAACCCCAAATCCATTGCCATCTGCAACGCCTGTGACGTTGGCATAATCCCCAGGTTTTGTCCGTCGTTGCTGATAACTTGGACAGATTTTGCGAATATTTTATTGTTCATTCGTGGCCCGTTTTCACGACGGTTGTCACGATTAAATGCAGGTTTAATTGTATGCTCCTTTATTAAATACGTGCAAATTATTAACTATTATTCGGCACTTTTCAAGATATTTTGCGCATTTTGCAGTGCGTTCCACACGTCGCGCTTTGCGGTGGGTTTTAATATTAAATAATTCGGATGGAATATCGGTACCAGTGTTGCGCCATTGTTCAGTTCAACCGAAATCCCATGTGATTTTGCCAGATTAATGTTGCCCAGTTCTGTTGCCGGCAATGTCCCCAGTGTTAAAATTACGCGTGGTTTTAATAATTCTATTGCGCGATCAATGAATGGTCGTGTCATATCCAGTTCTGGGCGTGTCGGTGTTCGTCCGCCTGGTGTTCGCCAAAATACCATTGGGACAATGGATACTGTTTCGCGGCTTTGCCCGATTGCGTTCAGCATTTTGTCCATTAATTCCCCCGTGGGGCCTGACAGAATGTGGCCTGTTGCGTCGTCGTCGGAACCGGGGATGTCTGTCACAATCATCAATTTACCACTGCCTATGTGTGGTAACACGGTATTGGTTGCGGTCGCACGCAGTGGATGATTGAATTCGCCGATCATTCGATTCAGTGTTGCCATGTCATTTGGCCGCGCCGCCATCGCGCGTACGGTATCAATAGACATTGTTTGCACAGGCGCAATTGGTGGTACAACGGTTGCCCGTCCAATTTCTGCGACTACTGCGGATGGTGTTGGTTGTTGTGCGACGGTTGTATTGGTCGCGGTCTTAGGCTGGGTGTGTGGCGCCACTATTGGTGTATCTGTGATTTCCCACCGAACACCTGCTAAATCCAGATAACGCAAATCATTATAAGACATTTTTTTGTTTTTCCTTGATAATTGCCATATTTTATAGTAGAATAGCCCACGAGCAACAGAAACTCAAGGGAGTAATTTCATGAAATTAAAAAACTTTGCTTTGTTGGCGGGCGTTGCAGGCTTATTGGCGGCTTGCGGCGGTTCATCAATCGTTGAACCTGCTGATTTGAACGATCAGCGCGTATTCTTCGGTTTTAATTCCTCAGAAATTTCCGAAGATGCTAAAAACAACCTGTTGGGTCAGGCTTTGTACATGAAAAATCACGAAGACGTAAAAATCCAGATTGCTGGTAACTGCGACGAACGTGGTTCAACAGAATACAACTTGGCTTTGGGCGCACGTCGTGCAAACGCTGCTAAAAATGTTTTGGTAAATGACGGTATTGATGCGAAACGCATTTCGACCATTTCTTATGGCAAAGAACGTCCATTGGTTCAGGGTTCCGGCGAAGAAGTCTGGAAGTGGAACCGTAATGCCACAACAACAGTTAAATAATTGTTGTATTTCAAAACAAAACCGCCAATCGGCGGTTTTTTTATTTGAATTATCTTACAATTCTGCGCTGAACCTCGGTCCTGATTGGTTTGTACACAGTCACAGGCTGATAAACCTGATAATGGTCGATAACCTCTGTATGCGTTTTTACGCGCACAGGTTGTGCCGCCGTCGTCCGAATTTCACATGGCTTAACATTGCGGCTGGAATAGCTGCGTTTGTTGCAACCGCATGGAATATCTGCGCTGATGCGTTCCCATGTTGTGATAGTTTCTGTTTCTGTATATGTGTATCCTGCTGTTGCAGCGCTGCATACAAATAAAGCGCCAAGCAAAACGAACAAACATTTTTTCATAGCAATACCTTTTGCTTTGTTAAAACATCTCTCTGCCCTGCTTATTTTTTTACTATACCAGTCTATTATTGGATTTCCACAAAAAACGCGGGAAAAGAAAAACCGTCAGTGTCTGACGGTTGTGTGTTTATACCCAGGGGCATATTTTTTTTATGGGCATTGTTCCAGCTGCTTTAACACGTTTTGAACGTCGTTGTTAACAGACACCGTTATTTCGCGTTGCAGCCCATCTTTATATGTATAGTTAAATTGCGCATCTTTGAATTCTGGTAATGCGCTGTATACCTGCTGGAATGGCGCCAGCATCGCACTGAACCATTGGCGACCGCGGCACAGGCATCCATTGCGCACGTCTGCCGCAACGACGGCTGTGGCGGTGTTGGGATATTTTGTATCCAGGTCATGATCTGTCATCATCAAACAGCGCGCCCCGAATCCATAGAAGTTTGCATCATCTGCCAAAAACTTGTACACCAACCCATCGCTGGCCCCAGCCTGTTTTAATGCGTATGCCATACCATCTGTACAGCATGCCTGGGCGCTGCGCATCAGCATCTTGTATCGGTCCAGCAACGGTGCCGCCGCCGGATCGTTTGCGGTTATGTGTTTATTGCAATCTGCGGCATGAACAAATTCTGAAACCGATGCATCGCGCAACTTTGTGCTGCGTGGTGACACTGTTTCGCGTACAATTGGTTTTCTACGCCATATTTCGCATTCTGTCTCTGTTTCAAATGGGCAACCGTCGTCGATTGCGCATTCGCCAAATGTTTCTGCAATAACTGTGGTCATATCTTGTGCCGTATATTCGGGACGCGGATTTGACATATTTGTGAACCATAATGTATCAGATGGTTTTTTTGGTGCCAGTAATTCTTCAACGCGTTCACGGGTCGTGGCTGCATCAGCCATATTTTGCTGATACAATTCAATTGGATCAGCATCGCGCAAATAAATCTCGGGCGTTGGTTCCAAGAACCAATCGGAAAAATCTTTGTATTTATAGCTATTGATCGATTCGTCCCAAATCGGAACTCCGTTGCGCCAATCGACTGTCTTGGGCGCGACGTGGCTGTTATATTCACCATGCGTGCCATCCCACAGTGCAGGTCTTGTATCTTCTGGCACAGGTTTAATTGTCAACAGCTTTGCCTCAACCGTTTTTTCTGGCAATAAAATATTTTGCGCAACCGGCATTGCAGCAACATCCGAATCGGAATCCATCCATGTTGGCGTTTGGATTGTCTGTGTTGGCTTTGCGACAATGATTGCCGTGGGCGCATCCTCGCTTTGGGTCCATTCAAACTCTTCGAACACCATTGGTTCAATATCACAGCCTGCGCCGGTGCAATCCGATGCGCCTGCGCCATACGTCCCCAGCAAACACAGCAGAGACGAAAAAACAAATATTCTGGTTTTCATGCCTAATATTATACCACAAATTTGCAGTGTTTAAAACAGGTTTTTGGTTTACTAGCATTGTATTTTGTGTTTAATTTTTTTGCGGAATACATGCCCGTTGTTATTCTTGCGTGTTTTGAGTTATGCTTTTTTTGTGAAATACATATATGTGCTTTTGGTGTTTTTTGTTATATCAACATCGTTTGCCAAGACTGATATTTCAAATGGCATCCAGTTGGGGGTTGGAGTTTCTGTTACGTCTGGTCTAAACATTGTGTTGGGGTATCATAATCCAGATTATGAATCGTATTATTTGCGTCGTCTGGGGGTGCGAATCGATTTTGCTATAACGGATCCATTAAAATCTGCGATCGATTCGGCTATTGATTCGTATATGCGCGACGGCCGTGATGTGGGGGATGGTGTTAAAGTTGATAACGGTTCCTTGGATGCATGGCACGACGCGCTTGTTATGGATTATTATCCGTTTGCGCGCATGTGGCGTGTATCTGCGGGCTATGCCTGGGGTGCTGCCAAATTAGATTCGGCTATCTTTGGCGAAATAGAACGCGCCCCGTCCCAGCGTTTTTATTTCTATCTGGCGGGTGATCATTACTATTATAATGGGAACAGCTTTAATGGCGCCGCAAACATAGACTGGAATTATCACGGCCCGTATTTTGGAACTGGCTTTGATTTTAATATCGGCTGCCGATTCGGTCTGTTTATGGATTTTGGCGTTGTTTTGGCGAATCGGCCTGCGAAACTGTCGCTGTACGTCCCCCAGGAACAATTATATGTATATAATAAGCTGGCCGCGACCTGGTTGCCGGTGACAATCCCCCAGCTGGACGCAGATATTGCGCGCGCAACACGCGATGCAAACGATAAATTATCTGATTGGCGGGTTTTTCCTATGATAAAATTGGGCTTTTCGTACCGATTTTGACATTGTTTGCCACGATTCGGGATAAAATCCGAATCAAAAAAAGTGCAAAACCGAATCATATATTGGGGGTTAATAAAACAAAAAATAAAAAAAATGAAAAAAATTTTTGGCGGAATTCTGGGTTTTTTTCCTAGTTTTTAAATTTTTTTAAAATTATTTTTGAAATTCCGCTTGACTTTTCAGAAGTTTGAGCGCATACTAAGCGGGCTTTCAAGTTGAGACAACAAAACAAAAAGAAACTCAACCCCTGAAATTCTGCGGTTTACGGAACGAACGGTATGAAACGGGCATCTGTGAAACACGCAAACATTGTGAATAAAAGCAGCTCATCAAAAATTCAAGAAGGGATGTGCAGACAGTTGAATTTGGAATATCCAAACTTTGACTAAGTCAAATGTGCATATCCTAGACAGGTAGTAGGTTTACATATTAAACCTCGTTAAAAAACTTGTCTTGCGAATAAATATATATGTAAAGACGAACTGATTATATGTCAGCTTTGTTTATATGCACGGGACTTAACTACAGGTTTTTTTAGAACTTGAGAGTTTGATCCTGGCTCAGAACGAACGCTGGCGGCAGGTCTTAGGCATGCAAGTCGAACGGGTGAAGCAGGTGCTTGCACTTGTGGATCTAGTGGCGCACGAGTGAGTAACGCGTGGGAAACTGCCCATCACTGGGGAATAACGTTTGGAAACGAACGCTAATACCGCATACGCCGGAAACGGGAAAGATTTATCGGTGATGGATGTGCCCGCGTTGGATTAGCTTGTTGGTAGGCCGTTACCCCACCAACTACCTAATCGGACGCGAGTCCATCTTTCACCGATAAAATCTTTGATAGCAGAGCCATGCGACTCCGCTATGTTATGCGGTATTAGCGTTCGTTTCCAAACGTTATCCCCCTGTGAAAGGCAGGTTACTCACGCGATACTCACCCGTCCGCCACTAAACTAAAATTTCAATCAAC
>JAFNYG010000038.1 GCA_017383325.1 Alphaproteobacteria bacterium
GATATGGAATACCCAGACAAAATCTGGTATGCGTGATGTCATAAAATTGGCATCTGATTTTGTGCGTGAAAATTACGTTTATGGTGTGACCGACCTGACAATCGACCAGACCATTCGCCAGATTGAACATAAAACATATCAAAAAACCAAAAAGATATGGGGCGGTATATTTGCCATCAAACAGAATATGGATAAAACCGAATACAGATTCCTGGGGATTCCATTATACAAGATAAAAAATCGCCGCAACCGTCATCAGCATTATTTTTGCGGAATTCACCTGTTCAACCATCACCTGCAAGATGCCAGTGCAATCAGATTTAACGTCCCAAAAATATCTACATTTGATATAAATAACGACAACCTGTTGGCCGAGTTATCTTCGATGCCTGAATTTACCTATATTCCAAATCCTGGCAATATGGGTGATATGTTGATTGCTTTTGCCACACTTGGCTTTTTTGACCAGAACGGCATAAAATACAAATTGAATACCGGTACACCGGATAAGTATATTGTCTATGGCGGTGGTGGTATTTGGACGGCGGACTATCACGAACATTGGATTCGTTTGCTAGATTCATTTCGTGATGCCGAACGTGTGATAATTTTGCCCAGTTCGTTTAACAACTGTCCTGATTTAATAGATGCACTGGACGAACGGTTTGTTGTGTTCTGCCGTGAAAGACAAAGTTATGAATACATGAAATCCCAGAACACCCGTGCCAAGATTATTTTGGATCATGACATGGCATTTCGTATAAACGATAAAACACTGCACAATCCATTACCGGCAGGCCCCGATGAAATGGCATTGTTAAATAAACTACGCACCAGTCGTGTGAACAAAACGGCATGGTTCACCCGCCGTGACTGCGAAAGTGCAGGTTCCTATCAATCTGACATAGATTTATCGTCTTATGTATATGGTTCGGATACCGCCCCACGTGCCTGGATTGATTTTACGGCCATGCTGATGTTGGAAACGGTTGCCCGTGCCAACACAATTGTGACAGATCGTCTGCACGTTGCGATTGCCGGGATGTTGACAGGTCGTAATGTCTGTATGTTGGATAATACGTATAAAAAGTTATCAAATGTATATCAGCATACGATAGAATCACAGAACAAAAACGTTAAATTTGGTTTGCCAAAATAAAAAATGATTTTTACATACCATCATATTGGCGATAAAGAGCATGACGAAAACTGGGTTTCTATCAGGACTTTCAGAACTCAGTTGCGTTCTCTATGTTGTTCGTTTGATATTGTTCATATTCGTGATTATGATTATCACAATCCCCGACACGCTGTGATACGATTTGATGATGGTGGTCGTGACATTATGCGAGTGTTGCCGATTTTGCGACATTTTAATATACCATTTTCTGTCTATATTGTTGGTGAATGGTTGGGTCAACCTGGCTATTTGGGTGCCAAAGACATTGATGAAATACATCGTTCGGGTGGAAATTTGCAGTGGCACACAAATACCCACCGTAATCTAACAACGATTGACAAACCTGAAACAGAATTTTTGATTCCGTCTCATATATTATCGTTGGGCATACCTGGTGACTTTATCAGTATTGCATATCCGTTCTGGGCAAATGATGATAACGCACGTGAATGTGCCAGAAAATATTTCACAAATGGTGTCAGTGGCAATGGTTTTGCTGTAAATACAGTTTATTCATTACATTCTATCAAGGTCAAGGAGGATACGATTATGTCAGACAAGATTGTAAATTATATTGAATTGGTTGTGCCAACTTGGCCCTGCAATTTTCGTTGCCATTACTGTTATGTTGGCCAGCATTGCAACGAACTAGAACGTGCTGCCATCCAGAAATTTCAGTATTCGCCCCAGCAACTTGCCACGGCCCTGTCAATCAAGCGTTTGGGTGGTCGTGCAATTGTGAATTTCTGTGCCCACGGTGAAACATTGATTCTGCCCCAGAACCTGGAATATATTCGTGCGATATTGGATGCCGGGCATTTTGTGATGGTCGTCACGAATATGACCCAAACCCGTGCGATAAATGAATTACTGTCATTGCCGGCGGAACAATTGGAACGCCTGTTTTTCAAGTGCAGTTTTCATTGGCTGGAATTAAAGCGTCTGGGATTACTGGAAACATTTACCAACAATGTAAATAATGCCCGCCGTGCCGGTGCCAGTATAACGGTTGAAATTACCCCGTCCGATGAACTGGAACCAGAAATCCCTGAAATTCGTGAATACAGTATGCAGCATTTTGGTGCGTTGCCCCATATTACGGTTGCCCGTGACGAAAACAACGGCTATGAAATCCTGACAAAACATACCACTATGGAATATCAGCAAATTTGGGGACAATTTGATTCTGCACTGTTTGATTATAAAATGTCCATTTGGGGCAAACCCGTGCGTGAATTTTGCTATGCAGGCGATTGGATGTATTCAATAAATCTGGCCACGGGACAAATAAACCGTTGTTCGTCATGTGGGGAAATTGGCAACCTGTTCACAGACAAAAAATTGCCTAAAAATCCAGCATGTCGCAATTGTCCGTTCCCACATTGCTATAACGGGCATTTTTGGCGACTGTTCGGTTGCCTGCCGGGTGAAAACGCCCCAACATATAACGATGTCCGTGATAGAATCTGTTCTGATGGCACGCACTGGGTTGGACCACGAATGGCGAATGCCTTTTCAACCCGTGCCTGGGAATTGAACAAACCATATTCCGAACGGAAACAACGCCGAATTATTCGCAAATTACACCCACGTCATCATTCATTCTGGTGGCATTTGCGTCATATGCGTTTTTAATAACTGGGGCAGGGGCCCCAGTTATTTATTCCACACATTGGCCACATACAAACCATCGTGCAGATGCGGTTGTGTTTTGACTGCTGGCGGTATTATTTTTTTCCAACGTGACATTTATCGTTTTTCCAGATATGAACGTTGTCACAACCACCACAGATTGCCCCGAGATATAGACAGGACTTGCCATAATAGTATTTCCAATTGTTTCTATTGGCATTGTTGCACTCAGTGTCACTTGGCCGGTCAAGGCCCCATTTGACATCAGTCCCCCTTGTTCAACCCAGCCTGATTTGTATTTGCGATACCATGTGTAGTTGTTACTGGACGTTGGTGTTTGCGATTGAACAACATAATCTGATACCGCGGTTTTAAATTCTTGCAGTGTTGTTATATTTGAATTTGTTAAATCCAACGTTGTTCGCAAATCTGCAACAGATGCGTTCAGTTCACTGATACTGGCATGAATAGATTGCACATCACCCAAATTTGTTATTTCTTGGCGAACTGCGGCAATCTGTTCCGATACATTGTCTATTTCTGACATGGTCATGTCGATTCTGCTTAAAAGAATATCGGTTGATTCTTGGTTTGTCACCTGGGCGTATTTATCTGCGAATTCCAGCAGTTCATTTTTCATATCTTTCAATATTTCCAGCATAAAATTCATATCCTGGTTCATAAGTGTTGGCGTCAACGCCATTGTTGGTTGATAATCGATATGTCGTTTCAATTCCAGTTTCCTGTAAATACTGATGACATCGGTCGCCTTGGGCGCTTTGGTAAATGTGACTTTCCCGCCACTAAACGGAATATCTGCATTCAGGCCTGTGGATGTGGTCTGTATTATGAAACCGGATGC